>NZ_JBANSP010000012.1:0-202309 GCF_037167145.1 Paenibacillus sp. YIM B09110
ACACCAACACCAACACCAACACCAACACCAACACCAACACCAACACCAACACCAACACCAACACCAACACCAACACCAACACCAACACCAACACCTACACCTACACCAACACCTACACCAACACCAACACCTACACCTACACCTACACCAACACCAACACCAACACCAACACCTACACCTACAGTTACGCCAACCTCTTCGCCAACTCCGACGCCTCCTGGCAGCAATATCGCCATAGGCAAGCAAATTACGGCCTCATCCAGCGTATTTACTTATGTGGCGGCCAACGCCAACGATAACAGCACCGATACCTATTGGGAGGGCAGCAGCAATCCAAGCACGTTGACGCTCGATCTCGGCACGAACCACAATTTGACATCGATCGTGCTAAAGCTGAACCCGGCTTCGGCATGGGCAACGCGCACGCAGACCATTCAAGTATTAGGCCACGACCAGGGCACGAACACTTTCAGCAATCTCGTGTCGTCCCAGGCGTACACGTTTAATCCGGCAACCGGCAATACGGTCACAATCCCGGTAACGGCAACCGTGAAGCGAGTCCAGCTTTCGATTACGGGCAACACCGGCGCGTCGGCCGGCCAGATCGCGGAGTTCCAAGTATTCGGAGCGCCTGGTCCAAATCCGGATCTGATCGTGACGAATATGTCTTGGACGCCGTCCTCGCCGATCGAGACGAATGCCATCACGCTTAGCGCTACGGTCAAGAACAACGGCAACACCGGCTCTGCCGCGACGACGGTAAACTTCTACCTTGGCAACGAGCTGGCGGGTACGGCTCCGGTAGGCGCGCTGACGGCGGGATCGTCGGCGACGGTATCCTTTAACGCAGGCGCCAAAACAGCCGCAACGTACCCCGTCAGCGCCAAAGTGGACGAGAACAACGCGGTCATCGAGCAGAACGAATCGAACAATGGCTACAGCAATCCGACGGCTCTCGTCGTAGCGCCGGTTGCAAGCTCCGACCTTATAGGAACGGTATCTTGGACGCCTGGCACGCCGGTCGCAGGCAATTCGGTCGCGTTCTCGGTCAACTTGAAAAACCAAGGCAACATCGCTTCCGCAGGCGGCGCGCATGCCATAACGCTTGCCTTGAAAAACGCTGCGGGCTCTACGCTGCAAACGTTCAGCGGCTCGTACAACGGTTCTCTGGCAGCGGGCGCATCCGTTAACGTGAGCCTGCCGGGTTCATGGACGGCAACGAGCGGAACCTATGCGGCAGCATTGACCATCGCGGCCGACGCCAACGAATTGTCGGTGAAGCAGGCCAATAACAGCAGTACGTCTAACCTGTCGGTTTATTCCGCGCGCGGAGCCAGCATGCCGTATACGCGGTATGACACCGACGATGCATCCCGCGGCGGCGGCGCGGCGCTGCAGTCCGCACCGACGTTCGACCAAGCTCTGACGGCTTCGGAAGCTTCCGGACAGAAATACGTTTCTCTGCCTTCTAACGGCTCGTACGCGGAGTGGACGGTCAGACAAGGCGAAGGCGGAGCAGGCGTCACCATGCGGTTCACGATGCCGGACTCGGCAGACGGCATGGGGCTGAACGGCTCGCTCGACGTGTACGTGAACGGAGTCAAAGCCAAAACCGTTCCGCTCACTTCCTATTACAATTGGCAATATTTCTCCAGCGATCATCCGGCCGACGCGCCGGGCGGGGGGCGTCCGCTCTTCCGCTTCGACGAAGTACATTGGAAGCTGGATACGCCGCTCGTGCCGGGCGACAAGATCCGCATCCAGAAGAGTAACGCCGACAGCCTGGAATACGGCGTCGACTTCCTTGAGATCGAACCCGTGCCGACTGCCATCGCCCGTCCTGCCGGCGCGGTCTCCGTAACGGATCACGGCGCCGTTGCGAACGACGGACAGGACGATCTAACAGCATTCAAAGCTGCGGTTACAGATGCTGTAACTTCCGGCAAAACGCTGTACATTCCGGAAGGCACGTTCCATCTGGGCAACATGTGGGAAATCGGTTCCGCCAGCAATATGATTAACGATATTACGATAGTGGGCGCAGGCATCTGGCATACGAACATCCAATTTACGAATCCAAGTTCCTCGTCGGGAGGCATTTCGTTCCGCGTGCAGGGCAAGCTGGATTTCAGCAACATCTACATGAATTCGAAGCTTCGCTCGCGGTATGGACAGCAAGCGGTATATAAAGCGTTCATGGATAATTTCGGAACGAACTCCAAGGTGCATAACGTCTGGGTCGAGCATTTCGAATGCGGATTCTGGGTAGGGGATTACGCGCATACGCCGGCCATAATCGCAAGCGGACTGCTCATCGAGAACAGCAGGATACGAAATAACCTCGCCGACGGCGTGAACTTCGCCCAAGGAACGAGCAATTCGACGGTTCGCAATAGCAGCTTGCGCAATAATGGCGACGACGCTCTGGCCGTATGGACCAGTAACGTCAACGGCGCTCCTGCAGGCGTTAACAACACCTTCTCCTACAACACGATAGAGAACAACTGGCGCGCGGCGGCCATCGCGTTCTTCGGCGGCGGCGGCCACAAGGCGACCCACAACATGATCATCGATACTGTCGGCGGTTCCGGCATCCGGATGAACACCGTATTTCCAGGCTACGACTTCCAAAATAATACGGGCATCCTGTTCTCGGACACGACGATCATTAACAGCGGCACCAGCCAAGATCTGTACAATGGCGAACGCGGGGCAATTGATCTGGAAGCGTCCAACAGCTCGATCAAAAACGTCACTTTCACGAACATAGACATTCTGAACACCCAACGAAGCGCAATCCAGTTCGGGTATGGAGGAGGTTTTCAGAACATCGTATTCAACAACATTAACATTAACGGAACGGGACTGGACGGCGTCACGACATCGCGCTTCTCGTCACCGCACCCTGGCGCTGCCATCTATACGTACACGGGCAACGGTTCAGCCACGTTTAACAACTTAACGACGAGCAATATCGCGCATCCAAATATTCATTTTATCCAGAACGGCTTCAATTTGACGTTTCAGTAATTATAAACGGGCAAATAAAATCCCTCCAAGCTTCCTTGGAGGGATCCTTTTCGAAGTCTAAGGGGTAGTCGTTGAATCGTCTTCCGCATCCATTGGATCATCAGTCATGATGGGCTCATCGCCGGCAGGCGCATCGGTAATGGTTCCGTTAGAATCGTTATCGTTCGTTCCATCAGCATTATTGTTGCAAGCCGCTGCTGATAATACGAGCATGACGCTCAGAGCAGATACGAGCATGAATTTGGATAATTTGTTTAACTTGCTTTCGTTTGACATCGTTTTTAATCCCCTCTCGGCTAATGATGGTAGTGGTATTGCTTAATGAGTTGTTAAACGCCCAGCCGAAAGTTGAAACGAAATACCCGGTGAGAAATTTCTCATTTGAGGGGGTTGCCTTATCGGCGCCCCCCTTTTTTGTATGCAATCAACTCTATTCCGCCGATGCGCCGAATTCAGATAAACCCAGCAGCAACAAGGGTTTCGGAATTCGGATAACAGTCGGAAATGTGTCTATTGTGCCTTCCGATGCAGCCGCCGTATAGTGTGGTTAGTCGACCCGAGCAGGGCAAGCTTGCGAAGGGCAGATGTAACAACCGATGCTAGTCACAGGGAGAAGGGATGCACATGAATCGAAGTTCTACGCAAAGCAACACACCATTAATACATGCAGGCAAGCGTCGTCGAATAGTAACAGGAGCCTGGAAGGATTACCAGTTGTATTTATTACTCATTCTCCCCATCGCGTATTTTGTTTTATTTAAGTACGTTCCGATGTACGGGGCAGCGATCGCTTTTCAGGACTACAGCATTTTTAAAGGCGTAACCGGAAGTGCTTGGGTCGGATTCGAGAATTTCCAGCAGCTGTTCGGAATGAGTCAGTTCTATCAGGTTGTCCGAAATACGCTGCTGCTGAACTTGCTTGATTTATTGTTTTCATTTCCGGCACCGATCCTGCTCGCTATTCTACTGCATGAGCTAAGGGTTGTCTGGTTCAAAAAAGCGGCTCAAACGATACTCTATCTGCCTCACTTTATTTCATGGATCATTATCGGCGGTCTCGTGTACCAAATGTTCGCTACGAACGGCGGCCTCGTCAACAATCTTCTAGTTGCGATAGGGTTTGATCCGATTCCGTTTCTTACGGATAAAAATAATTGGCTGCTCGTATACCTCGGAACGGGCATATGGCAAAGCGCCGGCTGGGGAACGATTATTTATTTAGCTGCATTAACAGGCATTAACAAAGACTTGTATGAAGCGGCGGAGGTTGACGGGGCAGGCAGATTGAAAAAAATATGGCATATCACATTGCCAGGCATCCGCTCAACGATCGTCGTTATGCTCATTATGCAGCTTGGCCATATTATGACAATAGGTTTCGAGCGTCCGTTCGTCATGAGCAATCCGCTCGTAATGGACTATGCGGAAGTAATAAGTACATTCGTGTACAAGGTAGGTTTGCAGTCGGCACAGTTTTCGCTAGCTACGGCAATGGGCTTGTTCCAGGCATTGGTCGGACTGGTGTTCGTGGTTGGGGCGAATACGATAGCGAAGCGATCGGGAGAACAAGGTCTATGGTAGGAGGTGCGGTATGAAAAATGTCATTCAACAGAAAGTATCCAAGCTGCGGATCTCGGATGTCGTCATTATGTTAGTCGTTAGTGCGGCTTTGATCGTGTGCCTCTTGCCGTTCTTGCATATTATCGCGATATCGCTAAGCTCAAAACATTTCGTGTTATCCAATCAAGTGACGATTTTTCCCCGAGGCTGGGACTTCCATGCCTATGAGATTGTGTTCACCGATACGAGAATGTTATGGTCGATGGGGCTTACGATCGTCCTGACGGTAACGTATACCATCATTAGTATGTTGATGAGCATTAGCGCGGCGTATCCGCTGACGAAGGATCGACTGAGGGGAAAAGCGTTCTTCATGCTGCTCATCGTGTTCACGATGTTTTTCAGCGGCGGCTTAATTCCCGATTATTTGCTCGTCAAGGAGCTCAGGTTATTGGACAGTCTGCTCTCGCTCATCGTTCCGGGTATGATCAGCGCCTTTAACTTAATCATTCTGCGGACGTTCTTCTTATCGATTCCGGCCAGCCTGGAGGAGTCGGCGCAGCTTGACGGCTGCTCTCACATTGGGACGCTAATTCGCATCATCCTGCCGCTGTCTCTGCCGGTTATTGCGACGCTCAGCTTGTTTTATGCGGTCTCTCGGTGGAACGGATATATGGATGCGCTCTTCTACATTACGGACTCGGAATTGTATCCGATCCAGCTGAAGCTGTACCAGATCGTCATGAACAGCATGGTGACGGACTTGACGGCTCAGGAGGGGGCGGCTCAGCTCGATGTCGTTCCGGAAGGCATCAAGGCAGCCAGCATCATGTTCGCTACGACGCCGATCCTAATCGTCTATCCTTGGCTGCAGCGCTATTTTGTATCCGGAGTGATGATTGGTGCGGTTAAAGGCTAAATGATTCTATAACGATCGGTTATCCCTCTGTTTAGGCAGAGTTGTATAACATAGAGGAAAGTTGAAACGATACGTAAAGGGGAGCTAGAAGATGAAGGCGAAGCAAAGGAAATGGTTACTCTTATTAACCGTCGTAATGCTGCTTGCAAGTATGCTGTCTGCCTGCTCGAAACCTGCGGACGATGGCAATTCCGAGTCGACAGGGAACGAGGGAAGCGGCGGGAGCAAAGAGACTGTCACCTTGAAGGTGGAAGTGTTCGACCGAGGCAATGCTCCGGCCGGTGCGGGACCTGTCACCAATAACTTCTGGACGCAATGGATTCAGAAAAACTTCGGCGATCCGAATAACATTAAGCTGGAATTCGTGCCGGTGCCCCGCAACCAAGAGGTGGATAAGCTGAACGTGCTCATGTCGACCGGCGACGCTCCCGATCTTGTGTTTACTTACGACATGAACACCATATACAATTATGTGAAAGACGGCGGCTTGACCGAGCTTGACGGGCTCATCGAAGAAAAAGCCCCGAACCTGAAGAAGTTTCTCGGTGACGAAGTATTAAGCTACGGTATATTCGAAGGCAAGCAATATACGATTCCGGCAAAGCGAACGCTGCAGTTCACGCAGTCATCCTACATTCGCAAAGACTGGCTCGACAAGCTGGGACTGCCGGTTCCAACGACGACCGAGCAATTCTACGAAACAATGAAAGCGTTTAAGGAGAAGGACCCGGGCCAAACGGGCGGCAAAATCATTCCTTATTCCTTCAGCGCGATGAACGGTACGACTATAACGAGCCCTGGCGTCCTGATCAGCTCGTTCGTAAAGGATATGACGGAAGAAGACTTCTACGCGTTGTCTTCGGCGAACTACATCCCCGAACTGACGAAGCCCGGCTACAAAGAGGGCGTGCAGTTTATGAACAAATTGTATACAGAGGGCCTTATCAATCCGGACTTCGCGCTCGACAAGGACGGCAAGCAATTCGAAAGCGACGTGTCGAACGGTTATGTCGGCGCCTTCACCGCTTTGGCTGCCCATCCGACCTTAATGCAGAGCGGCAACGTATTCGATACGCTTAAGAAGAACGTTCCCGGTGCGGAATATGTCGCTATCGATCCGTTCACGAATGAGGAAGGCAAGTCGCCGAAAGCGATCTACGACCCGACGGGCATCCACATAATGATTCCGAAGACGAGCAAACATGCGGCGGAAGCGATCAAATATTTGGACTGGATGTCGCAGCCGGACGTATTGTACGCGCTCACTAACGGACTCGAAGGGCAGCATTATACATTGGAAAATGATATTCCGAAAGCCATTACGACGGACGAAGCGAAGCAAACGTTCTATAATAACAGCGATTTGGCGATCGTCATCAACGGCAAAGATTTTGGTTCACAGGAAAAAAATATCGAAGTCGTCTCGCTTTCCTTCCCGGACTATACCGAACTGGCTAAGCAAACGATTATCAACGCGCTCAAAGACGGCTATACGCTGCCGCGCTTCGATCGCCCGATCGAATCAGAGATCAAATACGCCAAGACGCTCAAGGACAAAGGTGAAGAGACATTGGTGAAGAGCATTTTGGCTAAACCGGATCAATTCGACAAGGTGTTCGATTCCAATGTCGAGGAGTTCCTGAAGCTGGGCGGCCAGGCGGTTATCGATGAACGCAGAACGGCTTATAAGGAAATGAACAACTAAACGCGTAACCGGACAAACCCCATCCATAACATGGGGTTTGTCCATATTTGCAAAGGGAAAAGGATGGGGCCTTATGAAAGTCAACAACAACTACATTAAACGGATGCTGCTCTCATACCTCCCCATTCTGCTTGTCACGATCAGCATGCTCATCTTTGTTTTTTTCTCCGTCATTAACCAGCTGCATGTCCGAAATGCGATTCAGGCGAATGATTTGACGGCCGAATACGTCGCGAATATGGTAGACAGCTCGCTCAAGGGCATTTCCTTCGACGCGCAGAAGATGATCGAGGACGGCGGAGATATGCAGCGTTTTCTCGACGGCCCTTCGGACCGAGCAACGGACTTCGACGCGTCCAACTTGCTGAGCAATCTCATGGTTCGTTACGGGCTGATCGATTCCGTCTATCTGTACCGCGCGAAGGATGGCAAGGTACTGGATCAGAGCACGATTCGTCCGCTTACACAATTTCCCGACCAGGCCTATTTCAGAAGCGTGCTGGAACAGCCTTATACAGGTGTGTGGTCCTCGCCTAGAATGAAAGGAAGCGAAAGGAGCAACGAGGTTCGCGTCAGTTCGTTGGGTTTCAAAATTCCGCGTGATTCCGGAAGTCTTGGTTATGTGATCGTTAATGTCAAAATTGCTTCGCTTGAATCATTTATTGGACAGATGATCGACCCGGCTATTACTGAAGCGGAGCTGTTCGACGCCGCAGGGCAGTCTTTCTTCGAAGACGAGCGTCAGGCATCGTCACGCAACAGGCTTAGCGTGGACATTGTCTCTGATTATACGGGCTGGACGTACCGTATCGGCATTAAGGGCGGACAGCTATTCGATTTTCTGTTTCACGGCAGTACGGTGTGGATCCTTCTTGGTCTTAGCGCCATCGTATTTGCGATTGGGTCGACCCTTTATGTGACGCGAAGAAATTATAAGCCGATCGAATCGATCATGCATCGGATCGAGCGCTTCTCGTCATCCGTTAAGGCAGGCGATCTCAAAGAGAAGGAAAATGAATTCTCCTTTATCGATCAGGCTATCGAGCGTTTAATAACGAACAATATGGTATTTCAAGAACAGCAGCAAGAGCATCTGGTTATTCGAAGACAGCAGTTTCTGCAGCTTCTGCTCAAAGGGGAAGATGAAGGCGAACGTGAGGAATGGGAGCAGGAGCGGGAGTTCTACGGACTTGCTGCGGGTAAATTCATCGTATCGCTCGTAGAGCTCGACTATTATGGACAATTCGCTATGAAGTACAGCCCGAACGATCAATCGTTATTCAAGTTTATTGTCAGCAGCGTTGCAGTTGAGCTCGCCGAGCAGAACGGCCTACGCGTCGTAGCGGAGTGGATAGCAAAGAATCAGCTTGTGATTCTGCTTATTTCGAACGAAAGCGGAGCATTGGAGCATCAGATGCTGCAGTTATCCGAGCATATCCGGGCATGGGTGGATAGCCATCTTGACTTCACCGTCACGATCGGAGTCGGAACGCCTGCGGAGGACGAATCCCGCATAGGGGGGTCATTCGACGACGCTATGGCGGCAGTAAGCCGCAAAGTGTCCTTCGGCGTGAATCAAATTATCGACTCGGTCGAAGTTAAGGGCAAGTCGGACAGCGAATGGTTTGCCTATTTGGAAATGATTCGCACCATCGTTCGCCAGCTCCGTATGTCGGAGGATGAATGGCATAACGAACTGAAGAGACTGTTTAGCGAAATGGCTGTCCATCGCCTGCGCAAAGATGACGTCGATCGTCTGCTGGACTATTTCGTATTTCATCTGGACTATGAATTGGAAGGCGTACTTCCTGAAGTAGTTAAGCCTTGGCTTCAAGAAGCCAAGCCGAACCTGCTCGCCGTCATGGCGCAGTGCGATACGCTTAAGCAGCTTGAAGACGGCTTTGTTGCAACGCTAACCGGGCTCTATCAGCATATTGAGGAGCTTTCGCAGAGCAGGCGCCACAATGTGCTCATGAGAGAAATTCGCGATTACGTCGCGGAACATTTCATGGACCCGAACCTTTCGCTTACGCTGCTAAGCGATCGTTTCCAGATCAATTCCAAATATTTGAGCCAGCTGTTCAAAGAAAGCATCGGCCAGAACTTCAGCGATTTTCTCATCGGACTTCGGATCGATTATGCAAAGCGGCTATTAAGGGACTCTGATGTTACGGTTCAGGACATCTCGGATAGGATGGGATATGCCAATCCAACGTCGTTCATACGAGTATTCAAGAAAGTAGTCGGCTTGTCGCCGGGACAATATCGGGATTCGCGAATGAGGGACACGGAACTAAACTAGGGCGATAGACGAAAGGGAGTTGGATTGTGAATCAACATGTAGTTGGTCAGATGACGCTAAAGGGGAAGGTGCGCATTCAGGCTCCTACCTTGCTGACTCCGCCGGTCCGGCATGCGCTCCGAATGCTGGCTAGAGACTTCGAAGCGGTATTGGGCGAGGAACCCGAGATTGTATCGGAAGCCAGCGGAACGGCGGTTATCACGATAAGATCGGCAGAGGAACGGGATCGCTGCGCGCAGCGTGCCGAAGCATTCTGTTTCCGAGTTTACGAGGATAATTGCACAACAGGTATAAGCATTATAGGGTATGACGAGCTTGGACTCGTATACGGCATTTTGGAGTTCAGCAGAATCTATCTCGGAATTGAACCGTTCTGGTACTGGGTCGATCAACCTATTATTCAGAAGGATGCAATTGCTATTCTGTGCAGTGACTATGACGCTCCAGAGCCGAAGGTTCGTTATCGAGGTTGGTTCGTAAACGACGAAGTATGCTTGATTGGTTGGAAAGACGTGTATCCGCCCTCGAAAGAAGTGTGGGAGCCCGTCTTCGAAGCGCTGCTTCGCTGCGGGGGCAATATGGTTATTCCGGGTACGGACTTGCCACGGGACGGCATCCATTACAAGCTCGCCGCAGAGATGGGACTATGGGTCACGCATCATCATGCCGAGCCGCTGGGCGCCGAGATGTTCCTGCGCGCGTTCCCTGGAAGAACGGCAAGTTACCAGCAGGAGCCGGAGTTGTTCGAGCGCTTGTGGCAGGAAGCCATTGATGAGCAAAAGGATATGAAGGTTTTATGGGTGTTGTCTTTCCGTGGCCAAGGGGATGCGCCTTTCTGGATGAACGACCCCTCCTTCGATACTTCGGAAAAACGCGGCGCCATGATCAGCAAAGTGATTCGGAAGCAGTATGACATGATCAGAGAAGCGGTCCAGAATCCGGTCTACTGCGTCGCTTTATACGGCGAGATTGCCGAGCTGTACAAGGGCGGATATGTCGATCTGCCCTATAACGTCATCAAAATATGGGCCGACAACGGTTACGGCAAGATGGTATCCCGCAGGCACAATAATCAGAATCATCGCGTCTACTCTCTTCCTGCGGAAGATGACGGAGGAAAGCACGGTCTGTATTATCACGTGACTTTCCACGATCTGCAAGCGTCCAATCATTTGACGATGTACCCGGGGTCGGCTAGCTTCCTAAAGGGTGAGATCGAGACGGCTTTCGCAGCAGGGGCGAACGAATATTTGTTGCTAAACTGCGGCAACATTCGGCCCCATGTCTACCAGCTGGATATCATAAGGGAGCTGTGGAGTACGGGGACGATCGATGCCGATCGGCATTTGGGCCAGTACGTAAGTCGCTATTATGACGGCTGTCACGAGGAACTGGCGGAGTTGTACAGCAGCTATGCGGAAGCGGCTATTCCATACGGGCAGAATGGGGACGATCTGGCAGGGGACGAATATTATCATCATCCCGCTAGGCAAATCATCGGCCACTGGCTGCAAGGGGGAGCGGAGCTGCCGGACGCCAGGCAGTTCTGGGCCGTAGGCGACGTTCCTTTTGCAGAGCAGGTGAAGCGATTTGAAGAAAAGCTGGAGCTCGGAATGAAGACGTGGGGAGAGTGGCTTGAGCGCTGCGACGGCGTACTGGCGAAGCTGGATCCGGCGGATCAGCGCAGGGCGGTCGACCAGTTGCGTTTTCACGGGGCATTTCACTTATTCGGCTGCGAAGGCTTTTATTGGTTATGCCGTTCCTACAGAGCTTTCAGCGAGCAACGCTATCCGCAAGCGTTCGTCTATGCCTCGGAATCGATGTGGCGTTATGCGGAGGGGCTCGAAGTATTGCGAGATTCCGAGCATGGGAAGTGGGGGCGCTTCTATGAGGCGGACTGGCTGACGAATATACAGAGCACGGTGCAAAATGTAGATACGCTGCGGCGTTTCATCCGCATGCACGGCGACAGCCCGGACTTCTTCCTATGGTATAAGGAATATCTGATGCCGGAGACGGAGAAGCATATTTATTTGGAAAATACGCATCGTAATCCATTGTCCGACGACGAGCTGGCGCGGCAATTAAAATCCTATTTCTCTCGACCTATTTCTCTAAAGTAACATGATAACGGGATAGAGCAGGCACGTTTAATGCTCCATCCCGTTTTATTTGGTGGATAGACAGGGAATAAGGATCGGGCGAAGGGAAACAAATTTGCAGGACAGTCCTGTTCATTTGTAATCTATTGTTCATCTTCTGTCCATACTTCATTTGTAAAATGGGAATGTTGCGTGTAATAGAGGGATAACCATCATCTCTTACTGATAATGAGAATCATTATCCTGAATATAGACGGAATAGGAGGAATGCTTGGAGTTGAGCTGAAAGGTTCGTTTCATCCGATCTACAAACATCATTTATCAATTAAACGAAGAAAAGGAGTTTTTCGAAGTGAAGATTTTCAAAAAAACGTTTGCCTTTTTACTAACGCTGGCCTTGCTTGCCGGAGTCGCATTGCCTCATTCCGTATCCGCGGCGGTTGATGCCGGAAGCGTCATTCCTGATGGGGAATATCCGATTGTTTTTCGTTATTTGAAGGACGGCACGACAGACACCTCGGCAGCGAACGGGTTTATGGTTGCCGATTCGGGAAAATTGATCGTATCGGGCGGGCAAGCCGTGTTAGAGCACGAAGTGGCGAAAACGACCTTCACCACGTTCGCCTATCTAGGATCTCGTAAGCCGGGGGCTGCAAAAGCAACGATCGTATACAGCGGCAGCCTTCAATCCGCCACTGGTCTCGAAGGTTACGAGGAGGTTACCGTTCGCGATGCGGTTAATCCGGATAATGTAGTGGTACGGCTAGCCATTGAAGACATCTGGAAGAAACAAGACGTGGTCATGCACATTGATGACAAAGAAAATATTTTTGGATTGCCGATCATCTATAATAATTGGTACAATGCTCAATTGCAATTGTTCGCGGAAGACATTACGTTGCCAGTCTCTCCGGAAGAGGAAGAAGAAGAGCAGGGCGTTACGCAGGAGCAGTTCGATGAGCGTCTTGCCGAAGGGTACGCTCTTCATGAAGCCGCGGTAGAAGGAAATTATGACGGCA
The DNA here is from genome assembly GCF_037167145.1 of Paenibacillus sp. YIM B09110. Classification (NCBI taxonomy): domain Bacteria; kingdom Bacillati; phylum Bacillota; class Bacilli; order Caryophanales; family Paenibacillaceae; genus Paenibacillus; species Paenibacillus sp. YIM B09110. The sequence continues at coordinate 12,638 of NZ_JBANSP010000012.1, forward strand.
CTTACAAGTCGGGCTCCAAGGCTGAATTGTATGGCAAGCTGCAGTCGGCCGAAGAACTCGCGACGGGATCGTCGGGAGATGCTTCGACGTTGGATGCCGCATACAATATCGCGGCCAAGGCCATCAAGGCGTTCAAGTCGAGCATCGTTATCGTTGAGAAGGCTCGACTAATCCAGTGGATCGAAACCGCGACGGAATGGGTGCAAGGCAAAACAGACCGGGGCGAAGCTGAATCCGGTGTGCCAAGCGCGAATCATTCCATTTCGGATGGCGAATACCTGCCTTTGACTAATGCAGGCAGCGGATATGTAGGGCCGACAACGACATTGAAGTCGCTCATAGCCAGTGCCCAGACTGTAACCGATAACACCTACGCGACGCAGGCTGAAGTGAACGCGATGCGCAACGACGCGATCGCCAAATCCGATTATGAACTGTTCGATAAGCAGCGTGTTGCTGCTTATGATGTTGAAATTATGGTGCTGGATTCAATAGGCGCGGGAGCTCAGATTTCGCCTCACGCTGGGGATATTAGCCCTCATGCGGCTATTCTGCAACAAGCAGGTCCAGACTACTACAACGGATTTGCTAATTTTATTTTCTACAATACAGACAATACGCTGGTTGCGAACTCGATCAGGCAAACATCCGCGGCGGCGGCTACAGGCGGCATCAATACGAGCTATGTGAGCACGGCTGCCCGCGTTGTCAGTCATCCTGACCTGGTAAACGCGCCTGAATTCCTCGCGGAAATCGAAGGCGAGCATGCGGATACGGTCAAGGTGTATCAGTCGGAAGTCAGAAGTGCAAATCGCACGTATTTGCAAACGGATGAATTATGGCAAGGCTTGTGGAGGCTGCAATATCCGATGGCGCTGCCGGAAGCGCAAAGAAAAACGGTGTTTATTAGCTTCAACAAAGCGTATTTGGCTTCTCTGCAAAGCTTGATCGAAGAAGCAGAGCAGCTTCATGACGGAGCGGGCATAGGTGCAGGGGCCGGTCAGCACTCCGCCAATCAACTGGAGAAATTGCAAGCAGCGATCGATGAAGCCGGCTTAACGGCCGAATGGCTTGCCGCGCCAAGGCCGACTATTCTAAGCGCAACATCGCAATTGCAGGATGCAATCGATGCATTCGAAGCATCCGTGACGAAAACAGTGTATTTCTCGGCGGTTGATGCCGCGAAATCCGAATTTTCACGAATGAACGCCTACTTCCAGAAGCCCGCGCTCGTATCGACCAACGACGACGGAAGCCTGCAAGTGACGTTGACGATTACCGGCAGTTCGTCCGTTCCCGAATTTAAAGTGAAACAAGGCGGATTATTTACGGAAGCAACGAACGTATCCAGCAACGAAGCGGCGAATACAAGAGTAGTCACCTTCAAGGCCGACAGCTTGGACGGACTGCTGGACGCTCAGGTGCGTACCGTGGTTCCATCGCAAAATTACGATGTTACCCATGCCATTCGGTTGAATTTCAACGACGCGGACAACGTGGCGCTGATCGCCTTGATTCAAACCGCGAAGACGGCCTACTCGAACGCGGCGTCGAAGCAAGGGCTCGATGCGGCTAAAGCGGCATTGCTCGCTGCCATTGTGCAGGCGGAATCGGAGTCCGTACGGGTACCTGCCCAGCAATCCGATTCCGATGCGGCGTTGCAAGCCTTGCAAACCGCGCTGAGTACGTTCAACCAGGAGGTCGCGAACTCCAATCCAGGTACCGGAAATCCGGGTACGGGCAATCCGGATCCGAATGAGCCGGCATACCCTGCGAACGGCTTCTACTATGTGGACTTCCGAATATTGAAGGACAATACGGATGCCAATTCCATGGCCTATGATTATGTCGTAAGTCCGGCGCTCGTAGAGGTTAAGAACGGCAGCAAAATCGTTAAATTCACGGTGAAACAAAGCAATGAAATCAAATCGTTTACGATAGGCGGCAAAAGCGAATCGGTCGCAAGCCGCAACACGAAAAACAATACGAGAGTCGTGTCCTTCACGTTGACTTCGTTGACGAATAAGCTGAACGGAACCGTCCGAATCGACTGGGACGCATTTAATTATCACCATACTTACGACATTCAATTTTTGTTCGACGAGAGTTCGGCGATTGCGGCTACGGAGAGCAAGCCGTCCGTACCGGGCGCCGAGGATGACGGTAACGTCGGAGTCGATGACGGTAAAGTGGACGAGATCAATGGTGGCGGCGAACCGACGGATGAAGGGGAAGGAACCGCAGAGGGCGAAGAACAAACGGAGCAACCGGGTACTACGGAGAATCCGGGCAATCCATCATTACAATTCACCGACACGGCTAATCATTGGGCGAAAAATACGATCGAGCAAGCGATTAAGCTTGGTATCGTGAACGGCTACAACGACGGAACCTTCCGTCCGAACGGAATCGTAACGAGAGCCGAATTCGCGGTTATGGTTAGTCGCGCATTGCAGTTGGAGGGAGATGGCGACGGCGAAAGCCTGACGGACTGGAGCAGCGTTCCGGCCTGGGCTCAGCCATTCGTGGCACGTGTGGTGGCCGAAGGCATTATTAGCGGCTACGAAGATCAGACCTTCCGTTCCGGCAATTCATTGACTCGTACGCAACTGGCGGTCATGATCGCCCGCGCGGCGAAGCTGGAACTGAGCGACGCCGATGGGCTTTCCTTCGCCGATGCGGCTGATGTGCCTGTATGGGCGCGCAAAGAAGTAGCTGCTGCGGTCAAAGCAGGCTTTATCCAGGGCAAAGGAAACAATACGTTCGATCCGAACGCGACGGCTACACGGGCTGAAGCTTTGACGTTGATCATGCGTTTGTTGGAAGAAAAATAATAGTAGCGATTGAGATAACGGGATGGATCGGCTGTCATGGCTGCTCCATCCCGTTTCGTCTTGTTTGAATTTATTGCTTTACTTTTAATCCCCGCATGGTGCTATGCTTAATACAGAAGCTCAACGTATATTGCATTTTGCCAGGAGGATCGCAATTGAATCATCATTTATGGTTGAATAACATTTCCCCCTTTGTTCGAACAGGAAGAATTATGAAGTCGCATTCTTTAACGGGAGAGTGGATGGATCATGATCATGTCTATACTTATATCGAGCAAGGAGAAGCAGAATTCATTCTTAGTGGCGTTAAATATGAAGTAGGTGAAGGAGATGTGATCGTCATGCATCCGATGATGTCTCATCTTATTCGATCTACATCAGACCTTGCCCTTATTCAATATATTTTTCATTTTGATTTGTTTTATGACGAAAACAGGAGTCAATTGAAGAGCACAAGCGCAGCTCATTTTCGAAGGGATGATATTTTGGCTAAGGAAATGAGCTTGGCTGATATACATCCGGTAGCTCATTTGAAGCTAGCGGATCGAATGGAGTGCAAGAAGCGATTTTTACAATTGCAACAGGAAATAACTAGCCCCGTCCAACAAAATATACTGCTAGTTAAATCGCTTTGTCTGGAGTTGTTGCATTTATTTATCAAAAACCAGCCTGAACATAATCAAAGCAAAGGGAAAATGACTAAAGGCTGGCCGGCCATTGAGAAAGCCATCGTGTGCATGAATCAACGTTATCATGATCCTCTTCTGAAAAACGATGATGTGAGCAGCTATGCGGGCGTAACGCCTAATCACTTGTCTTATTTGTTTAAAAACCAGCTTGGCATAACCGTATATAATTATTTGAAGCATGTCAGGATCGAACAGGCAAAGCTTCACATTTTATCGGGTAATAAGTCGATTACGGAGATTGCGGAAGAAGTTGGCTTCTCTAGTGTTCACCTATTTAGCCGCTCTTTCAAGGAGCATGTTGGAATAACGCCAAGCAAGTATGCCGCATCACAGTCAACAAACATGAAGACCGCGCATTAAGCTTGCATTGTAATAAAAGGTGCCTGAATCTTCCTTCGTTTAAGGGAGTACAGGCACCTTTTTGTATGCGGAGGCTAATCTCAAATTGCGTAGCCACAGACAAAAAATCATTTTTGCAGGCAAAGACATTCTGCTTGCAAGGGTTTACATTAATAGGGAAATAACGATGAGGAGTGAACGTGAATGAATAATAGAAAAATTATGTTCGTAAGTCCTTGGCAAGTAGAAACGGTAGAGGAACCATTCCAAGCAAGAAAACCAGGAAATGGCGAAGCTCTTGTTCAATTAATTTATTCGTTAATTAGTCCTGGTACAGAGCTTGCGATGTTATCTGGCAAGGAAGGCTGGGCGCCGCATCCTGTATGTCCCGGTTACGCCAGCGTTAGCCGTATCGTGGAAGTGGGGGAGGATGTAACTGATTTCCGCAAGGGAGATACCGTGTTCCATTATGGAAGTCATCAGGAATACCAATATGCAAGCACGAAAGACGTGTTTATAAAAGTACCTGAGGGTCTCGATCTAAGATGGGTACCTTTTACCCGTATGGCAACGGTAGCTATGACCTCCGTGCGGGTTTCCAATATTGAGCTGGGCGATTATATTAGCGTATCTGGATTAGGGCTTGTTGGCAATTTAGCGGCACAACTGGCGCGCTTGCAAGGGGCAACGGTTATCGGTGTTGATCTTGCTAAGGAAAGATTGAACACAGCTCGTGCATGTGGATTAGATTATCCGCTAAACGGGTCAGAAGAAAATGCCAGAGATCGAATGATGGAGATTACCGGCGGCAAAGGTGTGTCCACACATATTGAGGCAACTGGTGTACCAAAGGTTGCCGTAGACAGCTTGAGCTATATCGGGTCCTTAGGGGAAATCATATTCTTAGGCAGCCCGCGAGGAGAGTACAACGCAGATGTCACGCATGTGCTGAACCATTGCCACTTGTACAATCTTGGCTGTATTACGTTCAAAGGTGCTCATGAATGGCGTTATCCGACTGAGCCGAATCGGTTCGTTAAGCATTCCCTAGTCAGAAACTCGCATATTGTCTTTGATCTCATGAAGCAGAATCGTTTGAAAATCGAACCATTGATTAGTCATGTTATTAAACCGGATCAAGCGCCAGATGCTTATGAGGGATTGAGAAATAATAAAGATCAGTACAATGGCGTATTATTTGACTGGTCATAAGGAGGGGAAGCAGATATGCTCAGAGGTTTAACCCGCGCGGGTGTCGGAACGATTGGATCGGACGAGGATTACATTCGTAAGGCTGCAAAGTTTGGCTTTCAGTCTGTAGACCTTAACCCTGTAGATTTGATTAGAGAGCATGGTCTAGAAGAGGCCGTTCAATTACTAGAGAGCAATGGAGTAGTTGTGGGGTCCTTTGATCTCCATGTGGATTGGCGTTCATCTGAAGAGCAATTTGTAGAAGGACTGCCTTCATTAGCGGAAGCGGCGGCGGCAGCAGCTTCATTGCGTTGTTTTAAATGCTGCACCTACATTTTGCCTGCAACCAATGAGCCGGCGGCATCCTTTATGATTGCGGCAACAAGGAGACTGCGAATCGTGGCTGAAATTCTCGGAGCTTACGGAATTTCATTAGGATTAGAGTTTGTAGGCAGTCATCACTTACGCACGCAATGGACGAATCCGACGATTTGGAGCATGAAGGATACGCTTAGCTGGATTGAGGCGATTGGGTCTCAAAATGTGGGATTGCTGCTCGATTCCTACCATTGGCACACGAATGGCCTAACGACCGGGGATCTATTGAAACTAAAGCCGCAACAAATTGTCCATGTCCATATTAATGATGCGAAGGACTTGCCTATCGACCAGGTAATCGACAACGATCGTTTATATCCGGGAGAAGGAGTAATTGATCTGAGAGGGTTCATCTCTAGCCTGCAAAGCATTGGTTATCGGGGAGTCGTTGCGCAGGAGGTCATATCTCCATCCGTAGATCAAAGCTCAGATGTTTTGCTAGCTAAGTCTCAGGCGGGATTTGATATGGTGTTTGGTCAGGTAGGCGTAATTTAGGACAAGGAGATTGGTATATGTCTGCTTTTAAAGGAAAGATAGCCGTGCATGCCATTACATGGGGAGAAAATCATCTTCAAGCGATGAAAGATATTTCAGAGCTTGGCTATCGGGCGATTGAACCGTGGGCGTCGTTTGTATATCGCTATGAGGATAATATAGAAGCTTATCACGAGCTATTAGATCAGCATAATCTTCTGTTAACAGGTTTGTATGGAGGGGCTTCTTTTGGCACAGACAAACGCTTTGGCAATGTAAGAGTTCGACAAGAGCTTATTGACGAAAATGTTCGATTGGCAAAGCTCATTGCCAAATGCAACGCGGAAATATTAGTATTGGGTCCGGGGGGAACGGGAGAGCTTCCTTCTACGATCGAGGAGCTTAAGATCATGGCCGATACGATTAACGAAACGGCTAAGGCAACGTATCAGCTGGGTATCAAATCCGCTCTTCATCCACATTTATGGACCGAAATTCAGCACGAGAAAGATATAGATGCGTTAATGGAGCTATTCGTGCCTGAAGTGTTTTTTGCTCCCGATACCGCGCAGCTGCTTGGAGCGGGAATGGATCCTGCAGCGGTCATTCGCCGTTATCGCGATAGAGTAGCTTATCTGCATCTAAAAGATTTGACGATTCAAACTCGGAATACAGAAGGAATAGATGCAGTGAGTAATCAGCAGCCCTTCTTCTGTGAGCTTGGTTTAGGTTCTGTTGATTTCGATAGCGTGTTCAAGGCGCTTAATGACATTCATTATGAGGGCTGGGTAACCGTTGAGGTTGATCAATCTCGTCATACACCAAGGCAAAGCTTAGAAATTTGCCGTCAATATCTTGAAGAGAAGCTGCAAACGAACGCATCTGCTTGGATACCTGACGATGGGGAAGGCCGGCCTAATTTGTAATTGTCCTCTGTCCATAATAGAATGGAACGGACACTGACTTTGGAGGCTAACATCACATGTATCGTAATGCGGAAGATTTTCTGGAAGATTGGTCGGCGACGTCCACAGGCACATTGGCCGTTATGAAAGCGATCACGGACGAGAAGATGAATACGGCAATCGTGGAAGGCCACAACTCGCTCGGCTGGCTTGCTTGGCATCTCGTAGGTTCGGCGGGAGCGTTCGGACACTTCGCCGGTTTGCAAATTCCGGGCGTAGAGCGCGGCACGCCAGTGCCGGCGCATATGGCGGAGATTGTAGAGAAATACGAAGCGGTTATTGAAGCGTATAATCGTGAAGCGAAGGCTCTGTCCGACGAGCAAATGGCGGAAGAAATCAACGGCTTCGGACGAATGACCCCGCGCGGCAAGTTCCTGCGCAAGCTCCTTGACCATGAAACGCATCACCGCGGCCAAATGACCGTGTTGCTTCGTCAAGCGGGCCTCGCGGTACCGGGCGTGCTCGGGCCAACGAGAGAAATGCAAATGAAATAAGAATGACATCATAAGGGAGTCCCAAGAGCCGATGGCTGTTGAGGCTCCCTCTTTATCATTTGGTGTTCAATTACCTCGAACGCTTCCGGTTCCGGTATTGCTTAGGCGTTACGCCAGCGTGTTTCTTAAATACCTTCACGAAATGAGATTGATCATAAAAAGTGAGCCGCTCACTAATGCTTGTAATCGTATCGCCCGAATGGTCGAGCAGTTTCTTGGCCTCCTCGATTCTTTCCCTCTGGATGTAGTTCATGAGAGTCAGACCGGTTTCTTTCTTGAACAATTGTGATAAATATTCGGAGTTAAGTCCGGATACATCAGACATCTGCTGCATCGTCATTTCTTCGAAGAGATGCAGGTAGATGTATTCCTTGCATCTATAGACCGGCTTGGATACGTTGTTATTACGGCATTGGCTGACACGCTCGGCGAAATCCACGATTGCAGCGAATACAACAGCTTCCACCGCAGCCAAATCGGTCAGCTCTTCAATATGCTTAACATGCAAGCCGCATAACGTACTGGATAACTCCTCGTACACTCCGCCTTGGGTAGCCATATGACTGCTTAAGGTGACTCCGCCGATAGCGAGATTTTTCACGTTACGAAGATGGCTTCGTTTCGAATTGACCTCGCTAATATAATCAATGTTGGTCATTTTGGCCAACTGCTTGATTAATTCGTTTTTTTCTCCGCGTTTAATTAATTCCAGCAAATGCCCTTGTCCTGCATTACCATCGTGGAAAATAGAGTACTCCCGGCGATCGGTGAGCTCCCGTTCTTTTTCCTGCTGCTGATCGGATAGGCCGTACTGCAAGGTGGATTCGATTACGTCCGTAATGTCCAGTGCTTGTTGATTGATCATCCAATTAGCCGAAACGCAAATATAGAGTAATCGCAAGCGGTCCACGAACGGGAGACTGCGATAGTATTCCGTCCATTTGGTTCGTTTCTCATGCGGTATTCCATGTTCTTGCCAGAATTCGGCGGACGGTTCCGAATGATTATGCCGGAGAGCCGGGCCGATGACGATGACGGCTTGACATTGCAGGTTTCGAATGACCGGAACGACGGCAAACTGCTCCGTGTAGTTGGTTTCATGTACGACCAGGCAGCTGAGCTCGGTTCCTTTGGCTGCGGCTGAACGGAATAGGTCGGCAGCATCGGAAAACATAGGGTGATCAGGCAAGCCGGCGGCCCAAAAAGATTCCTTTTGCAGCTCGGAATTTAATTTGCAGTAAACAGGGAGACCAAAGCTTTCGTGTATCAATTTACATATATAATCCAAATCGTCTATTTGATCTGCCAAGGACATGGATGACACCTCGATTTTGTACAATTTATATATATAACTTACCATACATGGAGTCGGATGTATGCGATAATCCTAATGTAAGTGCTTTCAAGCAAGCATTTTTTAAGGGGGAATTTTATGGCATCAATTGAGATGACTGAGAAAACGGTCGCCAATGACGGCGAACATCCAAAGCTTAAGATAAGCGAAAAGATTGCGCTTGTTGTCGGAAGCGCGCCGAATACGTTCCATTATCAAATCATTCAAATGTATTTGCTGTTTTTCTACACGGACTTTATGAAAATCGACCCGGCTTTTGTAGCCGCATTATTTCTCATGATTCGTTTTGTCGATGCGCTAATCGCGCCTTTATTCGGCGCATTGTTGGATAAAATCAGAACGCCGTGGGGGAAATACACGCCCTGGTTTTTAATTTTGGGCGTTCCGTTCGGGATTTCCGGATGGCTAACCTTCACGGTTCCCGATATGAGCGAGACCGGAAAGCTTGTCTATGTCGTAGTGACGTATACGATTTATAGTCTTTTCGCCTCAATTATCACGATTCCAAGCAATGCAGTCGTACCTGCCGTGACCAAAAGAATCGAGGAACGAATCTCAATTGCTCAGCTAGGCTTCTTGTTCATTCTGATTGGAGCTTTGATTGTTCAAGTAGGCACCGTGCCGCTATATAAAGCTTTAGGCGGTGGAGACGATGCCAAGGGCTTCTCGATCTTAATGGCTGCGGCGGCAGTGATGACGATTGTAATATCCGTCTTTCAATCGGTACGAGTGAAGGAAAGGTATGTTCTAGCCGTAAATAAAGATCAGAAAACGCCTTCGTTTAAAAAGATGATCGCTGCGACGTTCACGAACAAATATGCCGTCATTTTATATGTGTATTTGTTCGCCGGTTCTATCTCTTCCGGTATTCGGTCCGGCGTTCAAATCCATTTTTATAAATATTTTTTTGAGAACGAAGGATTGATGGCCATTGTTGGAATCGTTGTTTTGATTCCAACTCTCGTCGGAGTCGCATTCAGCCAAAGGGTCATCAGACGGTTTGGACTCAGAAACACGGTGCTGGCTGGCGTGATCGTCGGATTGGCTACATGTCCCGTCTATTTATTCATCCCTGCCAATAATGTTGGTCTCCTGATTTTTATTGCCATTTCGGTTCTCACTGCTTTAATCGGCGGGTTTGCCAGCCCTGCTCAAGGCGCTATGATGCCCGCTGCGATCGATTATACCGAATGGAAGAGCGGTCTGAATTTAAATGCATTTATGAGCTCGTTCAACGGATTTATCCAAACCTTTGCAACAGCTATATCCGGAGCGATCGCAGCCGGCGCGCTGACGGTTATCGGATATGTTCCGGGCGTGGAGCAAAGCGAGGCAACTCTTTTTGGCTTCAAGGTATTGGTAGGCGTTCTGCCCGCCGTTTTCGGCGCATTTGCGATATGCATGTACTGGTTTGATCTTACGGAAAAGAAACAAGCCCAAATATCTCAAGAACTTGCGGAAAGAAGGAAAAAATAATGTCCATACATGAAAACGAAAAAGCAAACAATGAAAATTTGTTATACGACGGTCAGCAGGATCCACAGTTCCAACATCCCTATGTGGATATCGATGAATGGCGGGATGAGCCTGTGCGCCATCGTTACATTCACGGCGGATTCGAGGGCAATGATACCCGGTTTTCGTTCTACTTCCCACCTGCGGAAAGTTATGAGAGACGTTTCTTTCAACCCGTCTACCCGGTTCAGGGCAGTGAGGACGCAGCCCAAAGCCATATTGACGGCGTGGACAATAAAATTGGTTTTGCCATTTCCCGCGGTGCCTATTTGGTAGAAACCAATATGGGCGGAGCGTCCGATGATTTTACCCTTGTGTATCGCGCAAGCGCCGCAGTCGCGCTATATTCCCGGGTCAAAGCGGCTGAGTTGTTCGGCTCTCACCGCCCTTACGGTTATATTTACGGCGGCAGCGGCGGCGGGTTCAAAACGATGAGCTTCATCGAAAATACGACAGGCGTTTGGGACGGCGCAGTGCCGTTCGTCATCGGAACACCTATGGCGATTCCGAATGTGTTCACGGTACGCGTACACGCGATGCGAATTCTGGGGGATAAGTTCCCTGCGATTATTGATGCTCTTGAGCCCGGCGGCAGCGGGGATATGTATGCCGGATTAAATGATGAAGAGAGACAAGCGCTTGAAGAAGTAACTAGAATGGGATTCCCGCCTAAGGCATGGTTTGCCTATAAAGAAATTGGAGATGGAGCGCTGACGGTACTATCTCCCGCTGTTATGAGGATGGATCCGTCTTACTTTGAGGATTTTTGGACCGTTCCCGGATACCTTGGTCATGATCCCGTTAGCTCGGCTTCCAGAGCGCGTCTTCAACATAAGACAATTGTGTCGGAGGTCATTCGTCCGAGACAGAAAGAGGTTTCGAATTCTGAAGCAGCAGTGAAAATGGGAGTCGACGACGCGTGGAAAATGCTTACGCAAGGTCAGGAGTCCATACCTTCCTTTAAGCTGGCCGATGTGCCAGAAGGGGATGCCTATCTGGATGGAGCTTATATTCAGATTACGAGCGGCGAGGCTGCCGGTCTGAAAATTCCTCTTGGCGGGATCAACGGAAACATCGTCACGGTTGGAGCGGCATTCGGATTTTTCACATCCGTTCAGACCTTGGAGCTAGTGAAGCCAGGCGACGAGATCGTGCTCGATAACTCGGACTATATCGCTCTTCAGACGTACCACCGTCACCAGGTTCCGACCAGCGATTATTCGGTGTGGGATCAGTATCGGGACGACAACGGCGAGCCGTTGTATCCGCAGCGTCCATTCCATGTCGGGCCTGCTGTTTCTTTCGGCGGGGCAGGCTCTGTTCAAAGCGGCCGTTTCGAAGGGAAAATGATTGTCGTGCAAACGTTAATGGACGAGAGTGCGTTCCCTTGGCAAGCCGACTGGTATAGAACGAAGGTCAAACAATCCTTAGGGGAAAAGCTGGATGATCATTTTAGACTTTGGTTCGTTGACCACGCTTTGCATGCCGATACGAGCTCGAACCATGTTTTAGACGGACTCCACATTGTCACGTACATCCCTGCTCTGCATCAGGCGCTTCTCGATTTGAGCGCTTGGGTAGAAAGAGGGGTTAACCCTCCTGCGAGCACGAACTATCAAGTTGAAGAAGGACAGGTTGTCGTTCCGTCCACAGCCGCAGATCGCAGAGGCATTCAGCCTGTCATTTCTCTCAAGGCCAATGGCGGCGATCGGGCGGAGGTTTCGGTTGGCGAAACGGTCTACTTCAAGGCAGAGATCGAGGTTCCGCCGAATACGGGTGAAGTCGTATATGCGGAATGGGATTTTGAAGGGGAAGCAACCTTTCCGATCGATGCCAACATTAGCCGCGTCAATGAAGTAGGATCACAAGCGGTGGTAGAGGCAACCTACACCTTCGACAAACCAGGAACTTATTTCCCGGTATTGCGCGCTGCGTCGGACAGAGAAGGCAATAGCGGTGACTTGTATACGCAAGTGATGAATCTGGCTCGAGTTCGAGTCGTGGTGAAATAACCCGCAATTTGAACAATATTAACAGGGGAGCTGCTCCAAAAGCAGCTCCCCGTTTTTGTCTATTTTCACACAACCTACGATGCGGCGCGGAAGCGGTGATATACATCACATAAACCTTGAGATAGATCATCGACAAGGTTACAGCTCTCCCTTATACTGGTAAGAAAATCGTGGAGGTGCCTATGTACAAGATTTTAGTCGTTGATGACGAGCCGAGAGTGAGCATCGGCATCCGAAACTTTCTGCTGGCATCGGATCTCCGCATTTCGAGTGTGGAAGTAGCTTTGAACGGGTTTGAGGCTGTTGATTATTTGCGTATGGAGCAATTCGACTTAGTATTGACCGATATCCAGATGAGCCGGATGAGCGGAATTGAGCTGATGGAGACGATCTACATGGAGCAGCCCAATCTGCCAGTTATCGTCATATCCGCACATGAGAAATTCGACTTTGCCAAGAAGTCGCTTCGATTAGGAGCAAGGGACTATCTAGTAAAGCCCGTGGAAGAGGATGAGCTGCTTCTTGTCGTCCGCCGCGTTCTAGTGGAGAAGGAAGAAATCGGCAAGCAATCGCTGGAGCGTTCCATTCAGGAGCAAGGGAAGAACGCATCCGATCCGGGACGGCGTCGTGAAATATTGATGGAATTGGTCACGGAGCGGGGGTTGTCGAAGAAAGAGCTTGACGACCTGGTGGCAGAGCTAGCAAACGAGCTCAAAGGACCGTACTTCGGCGTCATCTCCGTTCGTCTCGATCTTAGCCAAGGCGGCTTCAGTAAACGTGAAGTGATGCTTCAAGATCGTAAGCTGCTGAAGTATGCAGCCTTGAATATTTTTGAAGAAAGCTTATCCGAATGGAACGGATTAACGTTGAACGGCTTCGGCAACGAGTTGATCGGAATCATTCAATTAAATGATCAGGACTCGTCGGGACGATTCCAGCCTTTGCAATCGCAGCTTCATCTGATCGGCCAATTCGTTTCGGTGAACTTTAAGCAATATTTGAACGTGAATACAACAATCGGCATGAGCAGTCTGCATTCCGATGTAACGCTGCTGTCCAGACTAATGGAAGAAGCTCATACGACTGCGGAGTGGAAGAAGCTTCATCCCGAACAAACGGTGTTCTATTATGAGGATATCGCCGCACAGGACAGCCTGAACATGGTGGAATGGATGAAGAAGGTGGAACAATTCGTGCAGCTTATGAAGGGGAACAGTGAGGACCGGCTGTCTCTTCATGTTCAGGATGTTGTCGGACTGCTGAAGGAGCTTGGTCATACGGAAGAACTGCTTAACAGCTATTGCGGCATGCTGGTCTATCGCATCTATGGCCTGCTGCTGGAATACGGGCAGGGCAACGGAACGACCCTGCGCAGGTTCGATCCGGATGTCTTCTTCCGAGATCTGCCTTTCGCAAGCAAGATCGAACGTCTTGTTCCGTACATGGAAGCGGCCGCCCAAGCAATGACCGATATGGCACGGGAGCGGGAGCGAACGATTCTTGCAAGAATTACAGGGTATATCCAGAAGCATTATCATAATCCTGCGCTCAAAATCCAAGATATTGCCAGCGAGGTGCATTTCAGCTCTGCCTACTTGGGTTATTTGTTCAAAAGAGAGACGAAGCAGAATGTTTGGGACTTCGTAACGGAGCTTCGGATGGAGGCGGCCAAATATTTGCTCGCAACGTCGGACAAGAAGCGGTATGAAATCGCATACGAAGTCGGCTACGAGTCTCCAGAGCATTTCAGCCGAATGTTCAAACGTTATACGGGGATTAGTCCGGCAGATTATCGCAAAGGGTCGGGAGGCGTGTCTGACTGAAGCTAAAATATAAAGTAACGCTTGCGTTCGTTATGTTCATCATTGGCCCCTTTTTGATTGTCGGTTGGATCTCGGCCTATAAGGCGGAGGAGTCGATGCAGGATGAGCTTGGGCGCACGATGCTCCAGCTTGTGAAGCAGAATCATGCAACGATAGCGAAATCGATGTCTGCCGTGAACAATAAAACGACTACGTTTCTCGGCAATCATCTATTTGATCTAGCAGGACAAAACAAGTTCTGGCTGAATATCGAAACGTTAGGTCAAATCAATAGCGCGGACAGTATATTGGAGCGCTGGTCCTCGGATGGAATGGGATATACGCTATTTATGATCAATACAGAAGGAAAACGTACATTAATTGACCTGTCCAATAAAGAAATGGGCTTCAAGTATCTCGAAAACGATAAAACCAAAATGCCCGCATGGGCCGAGCAGGCGATTGCCAAACGCGGGGCTGGCGTATTCCGTTTAATGCGTTCGTCGGAAGGCGCCACGAATGTCAGCTTTATTAGAAGTATTTTGAATGCCCAAAATTATAATGACGTCATCGGATTTCTGGTCGTCTCCCACCTGGAGGTGCAGTTAACGAGAGACATGTTGTCTGTGCAACTTCCGGATCATTCCGGCATTTTTTTATTTAATGACAATAATGAATTGCTCATGAAAGCCGGTTCAGCCGAATTACCTGAGGGGAGCCTATCCAAACTGGCACACAAGGAGGATTCGGGATACAACTTCACGAGTCAGGGGGGGAAGCGCTGGCTTTACGCGTACTCCTACGAGCCCGAATATGACACACGTCTTGTTTATCGCGTTCCGCTGGATTCGATATCGAGCAGCCGAACGGAGTTTCAGTGGGTCATTATGATTTTATCTTTTATTTATCTGGCTTTCGTACTGCTGTTCGTCCTATATTTGCTGAGGATTATCGTCAAACCTTTGTATAGCTTGGTATCAATCACGAAAATATATGAACCGGGCGTCCCGCTGGACGTGGGCGACGGTCGCGAACTGCTCCGTTCGGACGAGTTCGGCATATTGTATGGCGCGTTCTTGCGAATGACTAGAAGGCTGGATCGTTCGTTCGAGGAGAACTACCTGATGAAGATTCAGCAAAAGGAAATGGAGCTTGCGACGCTCCATTCGCAGATTACTCCGCATTTGCTGTATAACACGCTTGATTCCATCTATTGGTATGCCGTTGACAAGGGCAATAAGGACGTTGGGGGAATGGTCAAGGATTTGTCCAAGCTGCTGCGAATAGGCCTCAGCAAAGGGAAGTCAATGATTCCGATCGGCGAGGAAATTGAGCATGTGCAAGCCTATAGCCGTCTGCAGATGAAACGGTATCCTAACAACTTTGAAGTATATTGGGACATTGAGGAAGGCGTGAAAATGTACACGACGCCGAAGGTTATTTTGCAGCCGCTCGTGGAGAACGCGATTTTCCATGCCGTGAGCAGCATGGACGGGGAAGGTTCGATATGGATTCGAATCCGCACTGTACAATCCGGGATCGAGATGACGGTCGAGGATAACGGCTTTCTTCCGGTAGATATGGACAGATTGGATCGTATTACTAGAGGAGAGCTTACGGACAAAGGCTACGGCATTCGAAATGTCCATCAACGCATTCAATTGCACTTCGGTGACGCGTTCGGACTGCGTTACACCCGCCGAGAAGGCGGTGGCGTCTTGGCGGTAATCCATTTGCCGATGCAAGAGCATATATCTATTGATTCTAGCTCCGGCGCATAGCCGGAGTTTTTCTTTTCCCACTCTTTATAAGTTGAATAAGCGCTGTGTACAAACGAGCGAAGTAAGAGAGATGAATCTGGAGAAGCGCCAGCGATCGGAAGATCATCCCTTTTTCGCAGCTGTTCATCGTTCAGTATCTCTCCTCAATTACATCACGCAGCCGCTGGAATAGATCATCGTAATAGATGACGGGCTAACCTATACTGAAATTAATCGAGAGGAGTGAGAGCAGGTGAAGGAGAGAGAAGGGGTCGCATATTTCATCCATTCTCTATGGAAGTTCAGGTTTCTGACGATCATGCTTATTCCGACGCTTATCGTATTGATCGTTAACAACTACATGCCGATGTTCGGGGTGTTTATTGCATTCAAGGATATTAATTATATCGACGGTATTCTCGGAAGTCCTTGGGTCGGATTCGACAATTTCGAGTTTCTGTTCACATCCGGTTCGATCTGGAGAATTACGCGCAATACGGTGCTGTACAGCTTGGCCTTTATGGTAGTCAATACTGTGATATCCGTAGCGATCGCAGTCGCCATCAATGAGCTGCGCGGACGAATGGCCAAAACGTATCAAACGTTTCTTATCATGCCGTACTTCCTGTCCATGATTGTCGTCAGCTATTTAGCCTACGCTTTCTTGAATCCGGATAAGGGCTTCATGAATGCCTCATTCTTGGAATGGTTCGGATTGGATTCCGTTTACTGGTATTCGGAGAAAGCGTACTGGCCGTATATTCTCATTTTCATTAATGCTTGGAAAAATGTCGGCATCGGCGCGGTCATCTATATTGCGGCGATAGCGGGCATCGACAACGAATATTATGAAGCCGCCGTGCTTGACGGAGCAACCAAATGGCAGCAAATCGTTCATATCACGCTGCCGTTAATCCAGCCCATAATCATCATATTGACTATTTTGTCAATGGGAAGCGTATTCAATACCGACTTTGGGTTATTCTACCAAGTCCCTATGGATTCGGGCGCGTTGTATCCAGTTACGGACACGGTCGACACTTATGTCTATCGCGTGCTGATCGAGCTCAACGATATCGGAATGTCGTCCGCTGCAGCATTGGCGCAATCCGTATTAGGCTTCATTCTCGTCCTGCTGACCAATTCGGCGGTACGCAGAATCAACCCCGATCAAGCTTTGTTCTAGATTATGACATGAGGTGAAACCGATGAGCATTCCAATTACCCGGCGGGAGAATACGATCTCTCCTGTCGCCAATACTTTGCTAAACGCCGTATTTATTATTCTATCGTTACTGTGCGTGTTGCCTGTTATTCTAGTCGCTATCGTATCCGTTACCCATATCGATAGTCTAGTCAATGACGGATACCGCTTTATCCCTAAGCAATTATCGTGGATTGCTTATGAAAGCTTGTTCAAGGATTATGGGACGATCGTAAGAGCTTACGCGGTCAGTATCGGGATTACCGTTGCGGGAACGGTTTTAAGCGTCATTCTAATGGCGATGTACGCGTATCCAATCTCTCGCCAGGACTACCCGTTCCGCAATTTTTTCACCTTCTTCCTGTTTTTCACGATGTTGTTCAACGGCGGGGTGGTGAGCAAATATATCGTGTTCACGCAAGTTCTGAATTTGCTGGATTCGTACGCGGCGCTGCTGCTTCCGCTGCTCATTATTCCGTTTAACGTCATCATTATGCGGACGTTCTTTCAATCGACGATTCATCCGGCGCTGATTGAATCCGCGAGAATCGACGGAGCGGGCGAATTCCGAATCTTTGCTCGGATCGTTCTGCCGCTGTCGCTGCCCGTCATGGCTACGATGGCGCTTCTCGGCACGATTTTATTCTGGAATGATTGGTTCAACTCGCTCTTGTTCATTCGTTCCGAAGACAAATATCCGCTGCAATACTTGATGCTGCGCGTGTTGAACGACGTTCAGTATTTGCGATCGAACGTGCAGCTGGCCGCGCAAAACCCGGAGCTCATGAGCAATCTGCCGGATGAATCGCTGCAGATGGCGTTAGCGGTCGTATGTATGGGTCCGCTTCTGCTTATTTACCCGTTCTTCCAAAAATATTTCGTCAAAGGCCTTACCGTCGGCGCCGTGAAAGGTTGACCGACCTGCGAGAGATAGTCCCGGTGCAGCGGACGAAAGTCCCGGAGCCGTCAACTATATTAATATTCCAATTGGAGGGTTACGAGCCATGAGACAAAGAAAGTCATTCCCGGTTATGCTTGCAACGCTGCTGGCGGTCATGATGGTACTGCAAGCCTGCTCGTCGGGCGGCAGCAAGAACGCCGACGAGAAGAACGATGCAACGGCAAACGAGCAGAGCAATTCACCGAGCACGGAAGAGGCAACGAACAAGCCGGCCGAGGCTGAGCTTAAGCCTTACGAAGTATCCATCGTATACTTCGGAACGCCGGAAGCCGATGTTGCGCTCGTAGAAAAGAAGCTTAACGAATTTTTCAAAGAAAAAATCAACGCCACCGTCAAGCTCCAGCCTATCGCCGCCAGCGACTATCAGAATCGAACCGAACTGATGATGAATACCGGCGAAAAAATGGATCTAGTGTTCTCGACGTCATGGCTGAATTACTTCGGCAACGTGACGAAGGGCGCTTTCATCGAGCTCGACGAGCTGCTCGATAAGCACGGTCAAGGCATCAAAGATACGCTTCATCCGCTCTATCTGGAAGCGCCTCGCATGAAAGGGAAGCTGTACGCAATTCCTACGAACAAAGAAATTACGCAAGGGCAATCATTCACATATCGGAAGGACATCGTCGACAAGTATAACATTCCGATCGAAACGATTAATAAATGGGCCGATCTGGAGCCGTGGTACGAGAAAATGAGCAAGGAAGAGCCGGGGCTGACGAACCTATTCCTCGCCGGTGGAAATGGAAATTCAGGCGGCGGCATTCATATGATGTTCGAGACGAACTCCAATTACCGGCCGATCGGACCGACACCGGGCAAGACGCAGATGTTCCTTGTCGATTACACAGCTTCCGAAATGAAAGTGAAATCGATTCTTGAACCTGAGCTTGTCGATATCAATAAAAAAGAGTTCGAGCTGTTCCGGAGCTATTACGAGAAAGGCTATATCAACGCGGATGCAGGCACGAGCAAGACGAACGCAGCCGACCTGAGACGCCAAGGCAAGCTATGGATGTCGTCTGGCGTATGGAAGCCGGGGTCGGACATCGAAGTGAAGATCGCCGACAATAACCAATTCGATTATGTGTCGCATGTCGTGACGGAGCCGATCGTGACGACGGACCTCGCTACCGGCTCTATGTTCTCCATATCGAGAACGTCCGAAGATCCGGAGCGGGCGATGATGGTGCTGAACTACTTGCATACCGATCCTTACGTAATCAATCTAATCGTGCACGGCATTGAAGATAAACATTACAAGAAAGTCGGCGATAACCGCATCGAGCCGATCGCCGATTCCGGCTACGGAGCGTCGGCGCTGTTCTGGGTAATCGGCAGCCAAATGCTGAACTACTTGAAGCCGGGCCAGCCGGATGATCTCTATACCAATTGGAAGAAATTCAATGATGAAGCGGTGCGTTTCCCGTTGATGGGCTTCGTCTTCGATGATTCGAATGTAAAAAATGAAATTTCCGAACTGACGGCAGTCGTTACGGAATACAAAATTTTGGGTACGGGCGCCGTTGCGAATCCTTCCAAAATGATCGACGAGCGCAACGGAAAGCTGAAGGCTGCAGGCATCGAGAAGGTACAGGCCGAGCTGCAGACGCAAATCGACAAGTGGTGGGCAGAAAATAAATAAGTTGGAATGAAGGGAAACGCATAACGTGAAACCGGAAAATCTAATCTACACGTTCGTTAGCTACGCGACGCATGTCGACCAAAGCTGGGGGCATGGGATTGCGATAGACGGCATCGATCGGACGGCGGAGCTTGCTCACAAATACGGCATTCCGGTCACATGGATCGTCAATGCCGGCTCCGCTCCGGTGCTGGCCGAGCGCATTATCCGTTGGCATGAGCAATACGGAGACGATGTTATTCTTCAGACGCCGTTCTATGCCGATGAATCGGAGCATTCCAGGGCGAGATTAAAGCGAGCGCTCGAGGAAGGATGGGCCGTTCTGCAGGAGACGTTCCCATGGGCGAAGACGAAGGTCGTCGTGCGAGGCAACATTTATAAGGAGTTTATCGAGGTGGCGGAGGAATTGGGCTTCCAGGGGATATGGGGATATTGCTGGGAGCAGGTCTGGTGGGATGACATTACTCATAAAGGCGTCCCTTGGGGCTCCTGGTACATCGACAGCGGCCGGTTCAAAGCGCCGCATCCCGGCAAGGGGAAGCTCGTTGCCAGCGAATGGACGGCCCGCGATTTGCACGCGACGTATCATTCAGGCAGCCCTTGCATCTACTCTACCGATCCGAATGACGTGCTCCGCGCAGGGCTTTGCACAGGCGATAATATCGAATATTGGAAAAACCTGTTCCATAACTATTTGGACAATACGGCGCATAACGAACAGGTTTATTTTTTGCAGCAGCAGGAAAGCCACGAGATGGAATACACCGAGCGGTTCGCCGTCTATCCGGCTTCGCATGTGGAGGAATGCGCCGGCATGCTCGATCTATTTTTCGACTATATCACGAAGTACCCGATTACGCTGACGACGCTCCCGCAGACGATCGAAGCTTATCATGCGCGCAATGAAGTAACTGCTCCCGTATATATGCTGACCCGCGATACGGCTGTCCGTCCCGAAGTCAATGCGTATACGATGACGCTCGGCGGCACGGCTGCAGGGCCGTGGCCAGACACGTTCCACTATTATGACCGCCATTGCCAAATGGCGTTCGTAGAAGGATCGTGTACGCCGGATCGTTTGCGCAATTACGTTGGCAAAGGCGACATGAGCAGTGAATTCGAGGAAGACGTGCCGCCGGCGTTCGTTAGCGGCTACATGAAGACCGACGATGAGATTCGCATGACGTTCGAGATTGGATATTGGCCTCCCATGCCGTTCGGACTCGTCTATTGGGATGATTTGAAGGAGTATGAGGTCCGCGCCTGCACGGCAGGAACGGAGGCGAAGCTGATCCAAGACCGGCTCGTCTTTCTGCGATTGGATTTAACGGGAGTCCCGGAGAAGGTAGAGCTTACGCTCAGAAGGAGAGTCGATCATGGTTAGCACCGGAAAAACGATTTTGTTTCAAGGAGATTCCATTACCGACGCGGGAAGGCCAAGGGAAGCGGGCCAAACGACGTTAGGTCAGGGCTATGTCAATTTGATCGCGGGCAAGCTCGGTTACGAGTTCGCGGAATCGCGCCATCGCTTCTTGAACAGAGGCGTCGGCGGCAATCGCGTCTCCGATCTTTACGCAAGATGGAACGAGGATGCGATCTATCTTCAGCCGGATATCATCAGCATTCTAATCGGCGTCAACGATGTGTGGCGCATCATGCACAAGCTGCCGGAGGGGGCCGTCGACCGATTCGAACGCGCATACCGGCATTTGCTTGACGAGACGAAGGAAGTCATGCCGAATACGGAATTGATTTTATGCGAACCTTTTATTCTGCAAGCCGGGGTAGCGGCTGAGGAGTGGCGGCAATGGCGAAGCCATTTGGACGGATACAGGGGTATCGTCGCGTCGCTCGCCAAGCAATACGATGCTCTCTTCGTTGCGCTGCAGGAGCCGTTCGATCAAGCGGCGCTCCGCACGGAGCCGTCATATTGGATAAGGGACGGCGTGCATCCGACCGCGGCCGGCCATGAGCTGATGGCCAGGGAATGGATCCATGCCGTGCAGAATAGTAAGCTTGCCATAACCTAGCTAACCCAAAACGTACCGTCTCATTACGTTCGATTTCGGAACGCTAATGAGACGGTTTTGGCATTCAGGTTATAAGAATGCAGATTAGTTTGACGCGGCCGTAATCATCCACGAAACGCCGTATTTGTCCGTTAACTCTCCGTAATAGATGCCGAAGGGCTGACGCTCGATCGGATGTTTCACGTTACCGCCGACGGCGAGCTTGCCGAACGCGTCGCCGGCCTCCTGCTCGGAGTAGAACTCGAGCGCAAGCGAAAGGCCTGTTCCCCGTGTGAATGGCTCGATAGCATCTGCCATGAAGATGGCATGTCCGCCTGCAACCATGACGCATAGGTGCATCACCTTATCCTTCAGCTCATGCTCTGCGCCCATTAGATCTCCGTGCGTGGCGACAGACACGATCTCGCCTCCAAGCGATTGCGCGTAGAATGCCGCTTGGCTTCTCGCATCCTCCGAAATAATATACGGCTTCAAGCTTCCCATGTTCATTCATCCCCCTCAATAGTTAGGTTCCTATCATCCTTTTTAATAGACACAACCAGGTAACTCCCGAGTCGATTAGCGGCTATGTTGGATTCCCGCAGTAACTTTTGCGTTTTTTTGCGTCGAGTAAAGCTATATTGGATATGTGCACTAACTTTCCGAGTACTCACCCAAAAATATCCATTTAAAAACGAAGTTAATGCTATAATCCAGTATAGCCTCGCTGACCAGCATATATCGAACAAAGTTATTGCATAAATCCAACATAGCTCATCTGGGTCGGTATCATCGTACACGCAAAGGGACTCTCGAAGCTCCTTATCATCTAATTCCCTACCTCAAAGGTTTAACCTTCTACAATGTCGTTATACTTCTCGGAAATTTTCGTCCAGTCCGGATGCTGCCGGTCGCTGCTATCGAGCAGTTCCAACAGCCTGCCATCGATCGCCGGATCAACGGAGGCATTCCGATGAATCCCGATATCCAGTGCAACGAGCAGTAGCTTCGCAAGATCCAGCCCTTCAAGACTCGTGGAAAGCAGATCCGCCGGGAAAAACTTCACCAGCATTTTGTGCGCGGCCCCGGTATCCTCCTTGGAGTACATCAGATCGTACAGAATCGCAAAATGTTCCGCATATTCCGCTTTCTCGATGGCTCTGAAGAAGACAGGATCTTTCACTTCCGCATTCGGCGTTCCGATAAAGAGCGTATTGCCGCCCATATCGGTCACTATAAATCTTCTGTCTTCCTTCAAGTCTTTCAGTTTGGATATGCGCGGAACACCCGTACGAGGGATTTTACCAAGCGCTTGTTTCAATCCGGTAGAGAACGCTTCGTGTACCGCATTTACATCATCCACTTTCAAATAACACATACTTGGATTTTCGGCCGGCAACGTTCGTTTGCTGCCATAGAAGTGAATTTCAATGGATCCATATTGCACGACGGCATAAGGATTCGGGCGAGTGTACAACTGAACGATGGTGAATCCGAGGTTTTCGTAAAAGGCGACCTGTTCCTTTATGGACGGACACGGTAAAATAGGAATGATTTTATCCATTAGCGTTCAACTCCTGCCGGGGGATTTAACTTACAACCTTATCGTACAACATTCATGCAAATGATAAGGTTTGGAGAAAATGCAGGCACTAAGAAAGAGGGGATGGCATGAAACGAAAAAGCATCCGAATGCGCTTAATGCTGTTAATGATTCTGCTCGCTACGCTTCCGGTATTGATCGTGACGCTTATTGCAACCGTTAACACGCGAAACTCGGTCGAGGAAGAGATCATTGACGCCAATCTATCGCGGATCGAATGGTCCGAGCAATATTTGAACGAACTTATTGAGCAGATCGATATTCTGTTTTATTCGCTGCAGATCAATCAAGAGCTGGTGTCCGGTCTGGATGATACGGATAACCCCGATGTCAGCGTGCAGTACCGGTCGCTGAATCATATTCGCGAGGCGCTATCGTCGCAGTTCTACACCAATTCCCGCAAAATCGATGAGTTAACGCTTTACATGCATGAAAGCCAAAAAGCGATTACCGTCGATTTTTCCGATAACGGAACCGTCTATCCGTTGACCATCGACGATACCGCTTGGAAGCGGCTGCTGCGCGAGCCGATCAACATCTACTTTAAGCAAACGAATGAAGGCATCTATGCTTATCATAGCATTAACCGGTTCGAGGACCGAATGCTTCTAGGCGGCATCGGCGTTCGAATTAACCGCGACGTATGGCAGCAGGTCAGCCATATCCTGCAGTCGGAGGCGGAGAGCACGGTGTTTCTGCTCAATGACGAAGGAGAGACGCTATCCGGCTCAACGGTATCGGAGCAGACGGACGACATTCGCGCGCTTCTTACTGACCAGATGCTGAGCGGCAACGATGAGAAGTATATCGTAGAGGGCGGTTACTTCTTCTTTATCAAAAAAATTGCCGGCGGCCAGCTCACGATCGTCAAAGCAATTCCGTTCTCGACCGTATCGGAAAGCGCGAGGCCTACGATTGTCGCAGGCGTGCTGATCGGAGGATTTTTCGTTCTATTGTCTCTGCTGCTCTCTGTATTGTTCTCGCTCCGAATTACGCGTCCGATCATCGGACTCGCCAAGTCGATGCGCCATGCTCATGTCAGCAACTTCGAGCAGCATTCCATTCAGAGCCAAGATGAAATCGGGCTGTTGGAGCGGGGCTATAACGCGATGATGGGAAGAATCAAAGAGCTGATCGAGGTGGAGTATCAGCAGGAGATCGAGGTGAAGAAGGCGCAACTGTTAGCGCTGCAAGCTCAGATCAATCCGCATTTTTTGCATAATACACTCCAATTGATCGGGGGCATGGCGTTATCCGTTAATGCGGTTAAGATTCACGAGATAACGCTCGTCGTCGGCGATTTGCTGCGGTATTCCATCAGCACCGACGGCGAGCTTGTGAAGCTGGACGAAGAGCTTCGACATATGCGCAACTATATTTTCATCCAGGAAAATAGGTTCTACGGCCGCTGCCAAGTGGGGTTGGACGTGGACGAGCAGGTGCTTGCCAGTCAACTGCCGCGGTTCACGCTGCAGCCTATCGTAGAGAATGCTTTCGAGTACGGCTTGCAGCCGAAGCGAGGAAGCTGGCATCTCTTTATTCGCATGAAGCGGATTCGGAATCGATGCGTATTCATCGTCGTGGATCAAGGGATCGGCATTGTGCCGGAGCGGCTGGAGGAAATCAGAGATCGGCTCAAAGGCCGCATCACATTGAATACAGAACAACAGCAGCCTACGGGGACGGGGAGAAGAAAAGGCGTCGGCCTCCATAATGTGAATGCGAGAATGGTGCTTCAATTCGGCGATAAACATCGTATGCGCGTGTTCAGCAAAGCCGGCGAGGGAACGATGATCGTCATCAGCTGGCCCTATGTCAATACGGGAGAGGAGTTTGGTGGGAATGCTGAAAGTGTTGATCGTGGATGATGAGCCTTGGTCCAGAGCGGTCATTAAGTCGCTTGGTGCTTGGGATCGTTACGATATGGAAGTGATAGCGGAGGCGGAGGACGGCATCGAAGCGCTGGAGATGATGCAATCGTTCAACCCGGAAGTCGTCATTACCGATATGCGAATGCCTGGGCTCGAGGGGGTCCGACTGCTGGATGCAATGAGAAGCGGCTTCCCGGAAGCGTCGATTATCGTCATGAGCGGATACGATGATTTTGTTTATTTGAAGCAAGCAATCCGCTCTAAGGTTATCGAATATATGCTGAAGCCGATCCGCGCCGAGGAGTTGAATGCCGCATTATCGCTTTGCGTAGAGGAATGGCAGCGCAGGCGCGCGGCAGCCTCACCGGTACTATTCATGGATGAGAAGCTGCTCACGCATTATATGGCGTACCGGCAGCGGATTTACGACCACTTGGTCAGCCTGAACAAGAAGGCGTTGCTAGAGGAACTGGACAAAATGGGACGCGAGCTCGAAAACGCAGTTCCGGAGCAGCAGTTCGGGGCGATGGCCGAACGGGTATCTCGCGATTTATTGCTGATGGCCGAAGAGACGACGAACAGCACGAACGAAATCGCCGGTTTGGAGCTTCCTGTTGCAACCGCTTGGTCCACAAGAGAAGAACTCGTTAACGGTCTCGGCGACGTATACGGTCAGGTCATTGGGGCGATCATGGAATATCAGAAAAACCGGGTTAAGCTCGATATCGGCGAGGTAGAGGCCTACTTGGCTAACCACTTCCTAGAGACGCTGTCGCTGGAGAAGCTGGCCGCGCATTTTCTCGTGACGAAGGAGCATTTAAGCAGAGCGTTCAAGGCGGCTGCCGGCGAAACGATAACTGAAAGAATGATAAGGCTGCGCATGGAGAAGGCCAAAGGGCTAATCAAAGATCAGCAGGCAACGATTAAGGATGCGGCGGAGCTGTGCGGCTACAAGGACCTCGCCTATTTCTACCGGGTATTCAAAAATCATTTCGGAATAACGCCGGGCGAGCTGCGGGGCGAAGAGAGGTAGCACATCAATATTGTACAATTCGCCATGTTAATACGCTGGAAAGACTTGAATTCCTATTTCCTCTACACTGAGAGTGCACTCAAACGAAAGGGGTAATAGAAATGAAGAAAGCGCTTTATATCGTACTTTCACTTATGCTTGTCGCAACGCTTGCATCGGCCTGCGGCTCTAACTCGGCGAACTCCGGAGGCAATTCCGGCGAAGGAACGAGCGATTCGCCCAAGAAAGTCGAACTGAAAGTATTCATGAACTTCCCTCGCTTTAAGGAGCAGTTCGACAGCTACTTCGACCAATTCAAGGCGAAGGAGCTTGCCGAGAAAAACATCGATGTCACGATCAAGCTCGAGATGCCGAATCCTGACCAAGCGAAGCAAATTTTGGAGACGCGCATGGCTTCCAATGACGCTCCCGACGTATTCACGCTCCATGCGATCGCGGATGTGCCAAGGTATTACAAAGCGGGCTACCTAAGCGACATGTCGGATCAACCGTTCGTATCCAAGCTGTACGACAGCGTGAAGCAAACCGTTACGCATGACGGAAAAGTAGTCGCTTTGCCGATGGAGAGCTTATCGTGGGGATATCTCTACAATAAGACGATATTCAGCGACTTAGGCATTACGCCTCCGCAGACGATCGACGAGATGAAAGCCGCTATCGAGAAGCTTAACGCGGCTAACATTAAACCGTTCGAACTATCGTTCCAAGAGTCGTGGATTCCGCAGCTGATGATGGCTTTGTCCCTCGGAGGCATTGTATCTTCAGAGCATCCTGATTGGGTCGAAAAAATGAACAAAGGCGAAGCTTCGTATGGTGACGTGCAAGATGTGTTCAACATTATCGATCTCATCATGGCGAACGGAACGGATAAGCCGTTCGAAGTAGGAAGCGCCGCGGGATCTACCGACTTCGCGAATGGCAAAGCAGCGATGTGGGTGCAAGGTCCATGGCAAGCCGAATCGATTCTGAAAGCGAATCCGGACATGGAATTCGGCGTAGCTCCATTGCCTGTAAGCAATGATCCGAAAGGAACGATGATCAACCTGGCGACTTCGACTTCTCTTGCCGTCTCCCCGACCAGCAAGAACAAGGAAGTTGCGCTGGATCTCGTCAATTATATTCTCGACGACAAAGATTCCTCCGCTCTGTTCGAGGAACTGAAGTTCAATCCGGTTGCCGAGCAGCATAAATACGACACGTACCCATGGGTGACGGAAGCGAGCTCGTATGTATCGCAAGGCAAAGCTTATCTAGACCTGTCGCTGCCGAACGGCGTAACCGACGAAACGGCGAAGCTGCTTCAAAGCTATTACGCGAAGTCGGTAAGCAAAGAGGATATGATCAAGTCGCTCGATAAGACTTGGGCGAATGCGCTGAAAGCAGGCCAGTAACGGATGAACGGTTGGGAGAGTGAGAAAATTGCATAGGACCAAACATCGTAAGAAGACACTCATCCTGCTGGCCTTCGTACTTCCTGCTTTATTGTTGTATGCCGTATTCATGCTCGTTCCCGCGATCGGCGGGGCATGGTACAGCTTTACGGACTGGAACGGACTGAATCCCACCTATAACTGGGTGGGGTTCTCCAATTATGTCGAGGCGCTGACGCAGGATTCCTTTTTTGTAGATTCGGTTTGGTTTACTTTGAAATATGTCATAGCGATGGTTGTGCTGCAAAATGTTTTGGCTGTCTTCCTGGCGGTATTGATTGAGTCGCGCGGGCGCAGCAAAGGCTGGTTTCGGACGATCTTCTTCATGCCGAATATGATCAGCATGATTATCGGCGGGTTCATGTGGTTGTTTATTTTCACCAAAGCTTTGCCTTATATCGCGGAGCATGCCGGAATGTTGTTCCTCGATCGTTCGTGGATCGGCGATCCGACCTATTCCTTCTACGCGATCGTTATCGTCTCGTTATGGGGAGGCGTTGGTTACCTCATGGTCATCTATATCGCATCCCTGCAGGGCGTCGCCCAATCGCTGAAGGAGGCCGCAGCCATTGACGGGGCTAACGGTTGGCAAATCTTCCGCAATATTACGCTGCCGATGATTTATCCGGCGGTGACGATCGGTATATTCGTCACGTTAAACAATTCGTTTAAGGCGTTCGACGCGGTATTCGCGCTCACCGGAGGCGGACCTGGACGATCGACGCAGGTCATTGCGCTTAATATTTTCGAGGAAGCGTTCAAAATGAGCGGCCGGTACGGCTACGCAAGCGCGAAAGCAATGATTCTGTTCCTTGTAGTCCTCATCATTACGCTGGTACAGCTAAGAATCATGAAGCGGAAAGAGGTGGAGGCATGAGGAACGGTTCGAGACGTTTGGCGTTCTCCATAATCGTCTGGGTTGTGCTTGTGCTAGGGGCTTGCGTGACGCTGTTTCCGATCTATATGGGCATTCTTAATTCCTTGAAGACGGAAGGGGATATGATGAACAACATCCTGTCCATTCCCGCGCAATTCGAGTTCGGCAATTATAAGGATGCGTTCGAGAAAACGAATTATTTGCGCAGCTTGGGCAATACGGCGCTTGTATCGGTTGCCGGGCTGGTCGGCATTATCGTATTCTCATCGATGGCCGGGTATAAGCTGTCGCGAACGCCGGGCAAGCTGAGCACGTTTTTGTTCAATTTGTTCGTCCTATCGATGCTTATTCCGTTTCATTCAATCATGATCTCCTTGAACCGCGTATCGATGGCGCTCCAGGTGCAAGGCACATTGGTCGGCTTAAGCATGATCTATGTCGGGCTCGGCGTATCGATGGCCATCTTCTTGTATCATGGCTTTGTGAAATCGATTCCTCGGGATATCGACGAAGCGGCGGTTATTGACGGCTGCGGAGAATTGCGATTGTATGTTACGGTCATCTTGCCATTATTAATGCCAATTACGATGACGGCGGCCATTCTGAATCTGCTATGGATGTGGAACGACTTCCTGCTTCCGCTTCTTATGCTGTCCGATTCGGATCAATATACGCTGCTGTTATCGATCAATATGTTATTCGGGCAGTACGGGAACAACGACTGGGCGGCTATTTTGCCGGCGCTCGTACTCACGATGCTGCCAGTCATCGTCGTCTATCTATTGCTGCAAAAATATATTCTTAACGGCGTAGGCGACGGGGCGGTTAAAGGTTAAACGTGATGTGGAGAGGTGAGTTAGCGGTGAATTTTGATCAAAGGGAAGTTAACGGTTTCCTGTATGCGGACGGAAAGAAACTGAGAAACGGCGCGGGCGAGGAATTGCTGCTTCGCGGCGTCGGACTCGGAAGCTGGCTGCTTCCCGAGGGCTATATGTGGAGGTTCCCGGAGAAGGGTGATCGGCCTCGCCGTATTGAAGCGATGATCGCGGAGCTGATCGGCGAAGAAGATGCAGTACGTTTCTGGCAAACGTACTATGAGAACTATGTCGCGGAAGCTGATATTCGGCGCATGGCCGAGGAGGGCCTCAATTCGCTGCGCATTCCGATCAATGCGCGGTTTCTTGCGAGAGAAGGCGTATCGGAGCCGGAGTGGCATGACGAACATTTGGCGATGCTCGACCGTATCATTGGCTGGTGCAGAACGTATCGGATCTATGCGATTCTTGATCTGCACGGCGCGCCGGGCGGGCAAACGGGAACGAACATCGACGACTCGGAGAATGATCTACCGGAGCTGTTCACCGATGAACGGAACAAGCGGCAAACGGTAGAGCTATGGCGCATGCTTGCCGAGCGCTATAAGGATGAGAGGATCGTTGCTGGCTACGATTTGCTCAACGAGCCGCTTCCGAATTGGTTCGCGCAATATAACGACCAAGTGATGCCGCTATATGTCGATATCATTAATGCCATTAGAGAAGTCGATAGCAAACACCTCATTATATTGGAGGGCGTGCATTGGGCGACGGACTGGTCGATCTTCACGACGCTGCCGGACAATAACGTGCTGCTGCAATTCCATAAGTATTGGAACAATCCCGAATCGGAGAGCATCCAGACCTACCTGGACAAACGGGACGAGCTGAACGCGCCGCTGTTCATGGGCGAAGGCGGAGAGAACAATAAGGACTGGTACACGGGAGCGTTCCGGTTGTTCGAGGATCACGACATTTCGTGGAACTTCTGGACGTGGAAGAAGCTGGACACGACGAATTCGCCTTGTTCGGTGAACTTGCCGGAAGGTTGGCACAAGCTGGTAGCCTATTTGGAAGGCGGTAGCAAGCCGGAGGCTGCGGAGGCGCAGGCGATTCTTGATGAATATTTGAGTAACTTATTAATCGAGAACTGTACATACCACGCCGATGTTGTTTCTTCGTTATTCCGCCGGTTGCCTGTACGTATCCCCGCCATCTTCTACGGGTATAAGGGCGAGGGCGTGAGCTTCGGCCGTGCTTCTTCGGATAAGGCTGCCGAGGGCATTGCCGGTTTCCGCTCGAATGACGGTATGACGTTCCGTTTCGTCGACAGCGAGCGCGTCGAGGCTAACTTCCAGCATGGGCAAGGCCAGGAATGGCAGCCGGACGAATGGCTGTGCGTCGAGCTGGCAGCCGGTGATTGGGCGGTGTATGAATTCACGACAGGAGAGCAGACTGCTGGTTGGACTGCGGAGCTTATGGTGCGGCTAACGGATGAAACCGCCAAGCTATACGTAGCGCTCGATCAAGTGGATATCGGCTGCATTAGCGGTCAAGCTTTGGAGTGGAGGACAGCGACAGTTAGCAGCGGAGCAGCGGTAGAGCCCGGCCTTCATAGTCTGACGATCCGTGCGGAGAGCGGTCCTGTGCAGATTCAATGGTTGAAGCTGTCGTCGGTGTAGCGGTGTACAACATGTCCTGATGTTCACCCTGGCTCTTTGTTTGATTAATGCGCTCCAACCGCCTAGCAATAGAAAGAACACGTTAAGCTAAGGCGACAGAGTAGATAGAATAGGATGGGTAATCCATCCTATTCGCACAAACTAGGTTACTCGAGGGGCAATAGGATGGGAAACACAGCTTATGGTTGTTGAAAACGACGGTTATGTGGGGAGCAGGCGACATAGTAGATAGAATAGGAAGGGTGATCTATCCTATTCGTACAAACTAGGTTACTCGAGGGGCAATAGGAGGGGAAACACAGCTTATGGTTGGTAATACTTCCCCCATATTCAATGAACCGGCTGATACTAACGGGAGGAAATCCTGTTATTATTACGAAGACGAACAAAAAAGGAAGAACGCCGGAGACTCCTCTGATGAACAGGGGAATCTCCGGCGTTTATTGTTTAGTAGTAGTTGTTTAGTGAGCCTGACGAGGGATCGCCTTCGTCTTCTTTTTGCCTGCCGTGCTTTCCTGTTCCTTCAACTGTGCAAGCAGCTTATCGCCTTCCACGTCGAGGTTCGGAAGCGACTTATCGAGCCACTTCGGCAGCCACCAGGCTTTATCGCCGAAGATCGCCATAACAGCAGGAACAAGCGCCATACGGACGAAGAAGGCGTCGATCAGGATGCCGATTGCCAAAGCGAAGCCGATTTGCTTGATCATAATGTCATGGGCGAAGATAAAGCCTGCGAAAACGGACACCATGATGATGGCGGCAGCTACGACGACTCGGGAAGCTTGGTCGTAACCGTGAATGACGCTCTCCTTGCCGTGATGTCCATGAACGTAGGATTCGCGCATGGAACTGACGAGGAACACTTGGTAATCCATCGCGAGTCCGTACAGAATGCCGGTAACCAGAATCGGCATGAAGCTGAGCAATGGTCCGCCTGTGTCGAAGCCGAACAGGTCATGTACCCACCCCCATTGGAATACAGCTGTCGTAATCCCAAACGTAGCGAGTACGCTGAGAAGGAAGCCAACCGTCGCTTTGACCGGTACGATGATCGAACGGAAGACGAGCAGCAAAATGATGATAGAAAGAATGACGATAATGCCGACGTAAAGCGGGAATACTTCAGCCAGCTTTGACGACATATCGATATTGATAGCGGTAAAGCCGGTCACGCCAATCTTAACGTCATGCGACTTCGCCATGCTGGAATCCGTGTCGCGAAGTTCTTGGACCAAATCTTTCGTCTCTTTGTCCGTTGGTCCAGTCTTCGGAATAAGGCTGATGATAGCCATATCGCCGGTTTTGTTGACGCCCATCGGGGTTACGACCGAGACATTCTCATGCTGCTGGAGCTCCTGAACGAGTGCGCCCAGTGTCTCCATTGTAATGGCGCCAGAGGAACCTTGCGGCTCAGCGACTAAGAGCAGCGGGCCGTTGAAGCCCTCGCCGAAACCATTCGAGATCGCGTCGTAGCTTTGTCTTGCTCCCGTATCTAAGTTCGCAGTCGCACCGGAGGGAATACCCATCTCCATCTTCGTGACAGGAATAGCGGCTGCACCGAGAATGACGATGACGGCAACGACGATAGCCCAGCGCCCCTTGACGACTGCCGTTACCCAGCGGTGTGCGAATCCATTAGGATTTGTATTCGAGTGGCTGCTGACTTTCGCGCGCGCTTTGGCCGAGCAAATGCGTTCGCCAACCAGACCGAGCAATGCCGGCAGTAGGGTCAAAGCAACTAATACATTGGCAAGAACGGCAATAGCGGCAACAAGCGCCATGGCGGACAAGAAGCCGATGCCGATTACAAGCATGCCGCACAAGGCGATAATAACGGTTAAGCCTGCGAAAAACACGGCGCTGCCCGCGGTGCCGACCGCTCGGCTCGCCGCTTCCCGAGCGCTAAGTCCTTGCTCGAGAATCATGCGACGCTGACGGTTCACGATGAACAACGAATAGTCGATGCCGACGGCGAGTCCGACCATCAAAGCTAGAACAGGCGTCATGTCGGTCATATTGAAAAATTTCGAGAAAGCAAATGCTCCGCCTACGCTGATGCCTACGCCCATAAGCGCGGTCAGAAGCGGCAAGCCTGCAGCAACGACCGAACCAAGCGTCATGAACAACACAACAGCAGCAACAGCTATGCCGATCGCTTCAGTAGAACCGATTGCAGGCTTTGTAGAAAGCGAGTCGCTCGGAAGTGCGGTTATGCCAGCCTGCTCGACGGCAGTTACCGCATCGATGACTAAATCAGGCACCTCTTCGGGCAGCGACATTTGCTGAACAGTGAATTGGAATTGGAACAGGGCGACGCTGCCGTCCGATGCAATCATGACGCCAGGCACCGGAGCGCCGTCTATCATCATTGGGCCGTATGGAGGCAATTCACCGGTCGCTCCTTGAGCGCCTTCGGCTGCTGCTTCACCTTGCGCGGCCTGGCCGCCTTGCGAAGCGGCGTCAGTCATTGATGCTCCTGCTTGCGCGGCTAGTTCAATCGGATTAATGACATAATCAAGCGTGTACACTTTATTGACGGCTTCGCTGATCGCGTTCAAGCGCTCTGCCGTGTCAAGGCTTTCGCCTTCGGGAGAGGTAAACACGATGCTGGCCTGCCCGCCAGAAGCTTCCGGCAGCTCGGCCGTCAACTGGTCTAACACCTTCTGTGATTCGGTGCCCTCGATTTTCATATCGGAGGTGACATGGATGCCGTTGACTCCTAGCATAGTTAGCACAATTCCGAGGATCGCGATCCAACTGACAATAAAATACCATGGTTTGGAATAGGCAGCTTTGCCCATTCGGTACAGGAAAGTGGACATACGTTAGCATTTCTCCTTTGTTTGCGGAAATATAGGATGTAATGAACTAAAATCCTTTGCGTAAGTAATCGAACATCGTATCCAAATAGTGATCGAACGTAACCGCATCAGGCGTTTCCGGTTCAGGTTCACCCGATAGCAGCACGTTCATACTCCCGTCAAGCAGCGGCAGAACAGCTCCGAATACGGCGCCGACGAGAAGATGAGTGTATCCTTCAGGATAACGTCCGCGGGACAGATCGCTTATCGTTTCCTGTGCCGTTACTTGCAAGGTGTGAAGTGCGCTGAGAATGTACGGCTCAAGTGTCGGGCTTTGCTTAGAAAGTGAAATAAGCAGTTGCAATTTCGATAGATGCTCGGTTGTCAGCTGCAGCTTCATTAAATTGTACAGAATATCCAGCGGAGGCATATCCTCATGTAAACTTCCGATCCAATCCTCGACTTTATCGGCGCCTTTAAAGATGACAGCGGCTATCGCCACTGCTTCCTCCTTGCAGGAATAATAATTCGCGAACGTTCTTCTAGAGTATCCGGCGCGCTGCACAATATCCTCGACGACGAATCCGTCCAACCCTTTCTCAAGCGCAAGTGCGAACGCAGCATCGGCTAACGAATTGGCTGTAGCTTCTCTTTTTATATCGCGCAAGCTTTGTTTGTTCATCATACATTCGCCTAAGCGCTCACCTCATTTCATATCTATATTATTGCCCAATGGGCAAACATGCACAATGAGCAAGGTGTTACAGATTTGTGGCGATTGACGGCAAGCGGTACACACGGCCTTTACGGAGGCAATAGCAAATGATATTGTTTAGTTTAGTTTAGTTATATTTCAACTAATTATCGCTTAATATTTTACTAAAATGTGTTGACTGAGTAATTTCCAAATGATAAATTTAAATCAATTCATCAATTTCATTGTAAATTGTTAAGTTTGTTTAGTTGAATGTGGATCCGTTGTGAAAAAATGAAGCTCGGTTTCGTGGTTTGAGGAGGACGTAAAATATGACATTTAACGAGAAAACCCATATCGGCATCCTGCTTAGAAGCGATGCAGCACGTGAAATTATGATTCGACGAATACCGTCTCTGCTCACTGCACCTGAAAATATGTTGTCCATGATAAATGGTTTAACCTTGGAGGCATACAATCAACTTAGCTCAGGGGACTCGTCGAAATCGGACTGGCTGGCGGAAACGCTGGCCGAATTGGCCGTAATACCAGCAAATCTACAGGCTGCTCCATCAGAACCGGATATCGTTCCAACCACCGAGTACGAATCGGCCAGCGTTCCGGCAGCCTCGGCAGCCGTTATAGCGCCTGAACAAGGAGAGCAATGGGACGTATATGAAATTATGTTCAAAGGTCCGGCACATGGAAATCCTTATACAGATGTTACCCTTGCTGCAGCATTTCATTCCGGCGAGAAGACTATTCAGCAGGCTGGGTTCTACGACGGCGATGGCGTATATCGAATCCGTATCATGCCTGGCTCTCAGGGAGAATGGACGTTCCGGACAAGCAGTAATGCGAGATCGCTTGACGAGATTGAAGGCAGCTTCCGAATCGGCGAGCCAACGCCTGGCAACCACGGTCCGGTGAGGGTGAAGGATACGTTCCATTTCGCCTATGAGGACGGCACAACCTATCTGCCTGTAGGAACAACTTGTTATGTGTGGACCCACCAGGGAGAGGAATTGGAGCAACAGACTCTAAGAACGCTGCAGGATTCACCGTTCAACAAACTAAGAATGTGTGTATTTCCAAAGTCTTATGATTACAACTCGAACGAGCCGATCTACTATCCTTTTGAAGGTTCATTGGAGGAAGGCTGGGATTACAACCGGTTTAACCCGGCATTTTTCCAGCATCTTGAGGAGAGGATCGCTGATCTTGGCAGGCTGGGTATCGAGGCAGACTTGATTCTGTTCCATCCTTATGACCGCTGGGGCTATTCGGACATGGGTTCAGCTGCCGACAACCGTTATCTTCGATACATTACCGCTCGGCTTTCCGCCTACCGCAATGTATGGTGGTCGCTGGCGAACGAGTACGATTTGATGTGGACGAAATCCGAGGAGGATTGGGATCGTTTTGCAAAAATAGTTACGGAGAATGACCCGGTCGGTCATCTTATTTCGAACCATAACTGCTTTAGCTTATATGATTTCAGCAAACCTTGGGTCACGCATTGCAGCATACAGCGTATCGATGTCTATAAAACGTCCGAATCAACGAACGAATGGCGTGCAAAATGGAACAAGCCGGTCGTCATTGACGAGTGCGCGTACGAGGGAGACCTTGAGCATGGTTGGGGTAATATTACCGGTGAAGAGATGACCCGTCGCTTCTGGGAGGGAGCGGTTCGGGGCGGTTATGTGGGGCACGGGGAAACTTATGTAAACGCGGAGGAAATTCTATGGTGGTCCAAAGGCGGCAAGCTGACGGGAACCAGCCCGGATCGGATCGGTTTCCTGCGCAAAGTGACAGAAGATAGCCCAGGCGGCGTGCTGAATCCGCTGCACTCCAACTGGGACGTTCCATGCGCGGGAGTTGCGGATGAATATTATTTGTACTATTTTGGTTTTTATCAGCCGCGTTACCGCAACTTTAATCATAAGCCTGGAATCAGTTATAAGGCGGAGTTAATCGATACGTGGAACATGAAGATCGAGCAGCTTCCGGGAACGTATGAAGGAGAATTCCGTATCGAGATGCCGGGCAAACAACACATGGCCATCAGATTGAAGAAAGCTTAATCGTTCAATAAAGGCTGCTGCAGAGTCATTTCCAATGATTTTGCAGCAGCCTTTGTTCATTTTGAGTCGGAAATCCCAGGGGAAAAGGTTGGGCATGATATAAAAAGTCGTCAAAATACAAATCAAAAGTCGGAATTATGTTAGCTGACTAACAAGTTTTGAGTTATAATTTAGGAAAGAATGAAGGATAAGGAGGTGTAGAATGGATAATGACAGATCGGTTGCGCTAGAGCTTAGAACGGTAAGGAATTTGTTGAAACGGCAGGTTGACGGGTTCATTCACTATAAGTACGGCGATCAATTGACCGGCATGCACGGGTGGGCGTTGAAGTTTTTCGTCGATAACCGGCACAAGGAGATTTTCCAGCGCGACTTCGAGAACCACTTCCAAGTTAGACGCTCGACCGCGAGCAAGATTTTACAGCTAATGGAGAAGAATAATCTTATTGTCAGACAATCGGTTGCCTACGACGGGAGGTTAAAGCAAATCATTCTTACGCCGATGGCAATTGAGTACTGCGAAGCCATTTTTGGCAAGTACGTCGAATTAGAGCGTGATTTAAAGAAGGGTTTGTCGCGGGAAGAGCTGGATACGTTTTTTAATGTGATTGATAAAATCAAAAGCAATCTGGAGTAGCAGCCGCCCTAGTTGTTGGAAAGGCTTAAATTAAAGTAATATAGTAATAAAGCTTATTGTTCAAATATAAGAAAGTATAAATTACTATTTATACTGTGCTTATATTTCACCGCGAAACGTTAGCTGTTGCCGCCGAAGGATGGCGTCAGCCGTTTACGCTTGCATAGCTAACAATTACAGTAGAGAGAGGGCGCGTTCGGTAGATGCTTAAGATCTTAAAGTATTTTAATCCGAAAAATGTGTGGTTTATTATCATCAGTACCGCTTTTATTGTGCTCCAGGTATGGCTCGACCTGAAGCTTCCCGATTATTTGGCCGAAATTACGAAGCTAGTGCAGACCGAAGGCAACTCCTTGAGTCAGGTCTGGGAGCCGGGCGCCTATATGATGATGTGCGCGATCGGAAGCTTAATCGCTTCTTTTATCGTCGTCTATCTCGTGGCGCAGAGCGCCGCATCGCTTGCTAAGCGACTAAGAGGCCTGCTCTTCGATAAGGTCGAATCGTTCTCGATGGCCGAGATGAACAAATTCTCGACAGCGAGCCTTATTACTAGATCGACGAACGATATTACGCAAGTGCAGACGATCGTGGCGATGGGTTTGCAGGTTATGATCAAAGCGCCAATTCTGGCCGTCTGGGCCGTTGTGAAGATTTCCCACAAGAGCTGGCAATGGACGCTCTCTTCCGGCGTTTCGGTCGCGCTGCTTCTGCTCATGATCGCAATCGTCATCTTGTTCGCCATGCCGAAGTTCAGAGCGATTCAAGGATTAACCGATCAATTGAACCGGGTAACGAGAGAAAGCTTGACCGGTCTGCGAGTGATCCGCGCCTATAATGCGGCTCCAAGCCAAGAAGTAAAGTTCGAACACGCGAACAAGGATTTAACCGACGCGAATTTGTACACAAGCCGATTAATGGCGTTAATGATGCCGGTCATGAGTCTCATCATGAGCGGATTAAGCCTCGCGATCTATTGGATCGGCGCTTATCTGATCGATGGGGCGGATGCGGCGCATAGGCTTGGCTTGTTCAGCGACATGGTCATCTTCTCTTCCTATGCCATGCAGATTGTTATGGCCTTCATGATGCTGTCGATGGTATTCTTCATGCTGCCGCGGGCATCGGTATCAGCCAAACGTGTAATGGAAGTATTGAATACGGAACCAAGCATCAAGGACGGCAGCTCGAAATCATCAACCCAGGCTAAGACCGGTGAGATTGAATTCCGAAATGTCAGCTTCAAGTATGCCGATTCGGATGAATACGTGCTTCAAGACATCAGCTTCGTTGCGCGCAAGGGCGAGACGGTTGCGTTCATCGGCTCGACGGGCAGCGGCAAGAGTACGCTCATGAACCTGATCCCGAGATTTTATGACGTGACGGACGGAGAGGTGCTCGTAGGGGGAGTGAACGTCAAGGATTACTCGCTTCGGGATCTGCACAACAAGCTGGGCTATGTCCCTCAGAAAGCAGTATTGTTCACCGGAACCGTGACATCCAACGTCGCTTATGGCGATAACGGGAAAGCTACGGGTTCAGCGGACGATGTGAAAAAAGCGGTAGCGATCGCTAAAGGCACAGAGTTCGTCGAGAAGCTTGAAGGCGGCTACGAGGGAAGCGTCTCGCAAGGCGGAACGAACTTGTCGGGCGGCCAGAAGCAGCGGCTATCTATCGCCAGAGCGGTGTTCCGCAGACCTGATATTTATATTTTCGACGATTCCTTCTCTGCGCTTGATTACAAGACGGACCGCCAGCTGCGCTCCATGCTGATGCAAGAAACAGCGGAAGCTACCAACCTGATTGTGGGACAGCGAATCGGAACGATCAAGGATGCCGATCTGATCCTCGTTCTCGACGAAGGCAGAATCGTAGGAAGAGGCACGCATCAAGAGCTGCTGCAGACCTGCGAGGTCTATCGTCAGATCGCTAACTCTCAGTTGTCGAAGGAGGAGCTCGAAATTGGCTAAACCACAAACTGCAACCAAACCAAATATCGATTTCAAAGGCACAATGGGCAAGCTGGTCGCGTATTGCAGACCTTACCTTCCTCTTATTGTCGCTGCTTTGCTCTTGTCCGTTGTAGGCACGATATTTACGATTATCGGACCAAGTCAGCTGGAGGCGATGACCGATCACATCACCGCGGGTTTAATGGGTGAGCTTGATATGGACGCGATTGCCCGGATCGGGATTCTGCTCTCCGTCCTGTACGGATTAAGCGTCGTCTTCTCGTACTTCCAAGGCTTCATCATGGCTACGGTAACGCAGAAGGTATCGAAGAGCTTGCGTACGCGCATTTCGGGGAAGATCAACAAGCTTCCACTGAAATATTTCGACTCTAATAGCAACGGTGATGTGCTAAGCCGCGTGACGAATGACATCGATACGATTGGTCAAACGATGAATCAGAGTATCGGGATGCTCGTAACATCCGTTACGATGCTGGTCGGCTCCTTGATTATGATGTTCATCACGAATGTATGGATGGCGCTCACGGCGATCTTGTCGACCTTCCTAGGATTTGCTTTCATGACCGTGATGATCAAAAAATCGCAAACGCATTTCGTCCACCAACAAGCGAACTTGGGCGCGATGAACGGCCACGTCGAGGAAATCTTCTCGGGCTACGATGTCGTTAAGGTCTATAACGGCGAGCGGAAGGCAAAGGAAACGTTTAACGAAATTAACGATAAGCTATATGAAAGCTCATGGAAGTCGCAATTCCTATCCGGCTTGACGATGCCGCTTATGATGTTCGTCGGCAACTTCAGTTATGTAGCGGTCTGTATTGTCGGCGGCGCATTAGCGATGAACGATCACATTTCGTTTGGTGTCATCGTCGCTTTTATGCTCTACGTAAGGTTGTTCTCGCAGCCCCTTGGGCAAATCGCGCAGGCCGCGACAACGCTGCAATCGACTGCTGCCGCTTCCGCGCGAGTATTCGAATTCCTGGAGGAGAAAGAGCTCGAGGACGAGAGCGGAAAAACGAAGGTGCTTAAGGACGTTAAGGGTCAAGTCGATTTCCGTAACGTTACGTTCGGTTATAATCCCGATAAACTGATTATCCATGATTTCTCGGCTCGCGCTTTGCCTGGCCAGAAGATCGCCATCGTAGGCCCGACGGGTGCGGGCAAGACAACGATCGTCAATCTGCTGATGCGTTTCTATGAGTTGAATGGCGGGGAAATTGCAATCGACGGCGTTCCAATCCACGAGATTCCTCGGGAAAACGTGCATGAGCAGTTCTGTATGGTGTTGCAGGATACATGGCTGTTTGAAGGGACGATCAAAGAAAATATCGTCTTCAATAAGCAAGGCGTTACTGATGCGATGGTGAAGGACGTCTGCAAAGCGGTTGGCATTGACCATTTCATCCGGACATTGACGCATGGCTACGACACCGTATTGAACGAGCAAGTGAACCTTTCCGCAGGACAAAAGCAGCTAATTACAATTGCCCGGGCTTTGATCGCGAATGCGCCTCTACTCATCCTCGACGAGGCGACGAGCTCCGTCGATACGAGAACGGAGCTGCTCATTCAGGAGGCGATGGACCGGCTGATGTCGGGACGCACCTCGTTCGTCATCGCGCACAGGCTGTCTACGATCAAGAACGCAGACATCATTCTCGTCATGAAGGACGGCGATATTATCGAGAGCGGCAACCACTTGGAATTGCTTGCGGCGAACGGCTTCTATGCTGATCTGTACAACAGCCAGTTCGAGCATGATGAAGCAGCCGTGTAATAAGCGACGTATCGGCTTGACAACCGCACGGTTTCAACGTATATTTTGATGAAATGAATATAGTGAGGTTTTCTAGGGTT
This sequence comes from Paenibacillus sp. YIM B09110, assembly GCF_037167145.1. Lineage (NCBI taxonomy): Bacteria > Bacillati > Bacillota > Bacilli > Caryophanales > Paenibacillaceae > Paenibacillus > Paenibacillus sp. YIM B09110. The sequence goes on from NZ_JBANSP010000012.1 coordinate 53,621, forward strand.
CCGCGGCAGGAGATGCCGGTCAGGTCCGAGAGAGAACCCGCAGCCAGTTGGCTGCGACACGGAAGGATAAAAGCCTGGGAGATAAACCGCGCAATGCGGTTTATTTCTCGGGCTTTTATTTTTTTTCATTTAATACGCCATACTAATGGCAATATCAAGGAGGAATGAATGATGAACAAAACGTGGTTATCGGTCGTAATTGCAGCGGTATTCGAGGTGGGCTGGGTCATAGGTTTAAAACATGCGAGCAGTATTTTGGAATGGACAGGAACGGCAATCGCTATTTTTATCAGCTTTTATTTGATGATCAAGGCTACACAATCTCTACCGGTAGGCACCGTATATGCAGTATTCGTTGGTTTGGGGACTGCCGGGACAGTAATAGCTGAGATTCTGTTGTTCGATGCTGAAGTCCAAGCGATGAAAATGGTATTGATCGCTCTATTGCTTCTAGGGGTGATAGGCTTGAAGCTGCTTAGCAAAGAGAAGAAGGAGGAGGTGAAAGGCGTATGAATTGGGTCTATTTGATAATGGCAGGCGTTTTTGAAATGTTTGGTGTAGTCCTTATTAATACGTTCAATCAAGCTCGTAATTGGAAACCATTAGTTTTGCTGATCGCAAGCTTTGGCCTTAGCTTCCTATTGTTGTCGCTAGCGATGAAGACGTTGCCGATGGGTACGGCTTACGCGGTATGGACGGGGATCGGCGCTTCTGGCGGCGCCATACTCGGCATGCTCATTTACAAGGAGCCTCGCAGTTTCTTAAGGTTACTATGTATAGGCGTTGTGTTGGGGGCTGCGATCGGCTTGAAGCTGGTCGGTTAAGTTACGAGGTTGAACCTTTGCCTCTCCAAGATGAAAACCTCCTCAACTCTCTGGTAGAATAGATATGAGGGGGCGCTTACAATGGACTTTCAAACCGATATTTCCGATGATTACGCCAGACAGAAAGGGAATTCCGTACTATCGTATTTGTTGGATTGCGTTCGCGGCGGTCGCCGAAATCAAATCGAGAAAGAGCTGAGTAGCCCGGATTTTCAAACCCACATGAAGCTGATTTTTAGCGATCAGTTGTCCTTTACGTATATGGTTGTTCAATTTCTATGGCCTCAAATCGTACGTTCAGCCGTAGAAGGCGGGATGTCGGAGATGGAGGCATCCGGCATTTACCGGAACTATATCCATAAGGCACAACATGCCAAATCTGTACAAACTTTATTAGATTTGCATCATCAAGTTTTTCTTGAGTATGCCGGCAAGGTTGCCATTGCCCAAAAGGATAACTGCTATTCTCCGTTAGTCCGGAAGTGTCATCATTATATTAAAGAACATCTGTACGATTCTCTTACCGTCAGCGAAATCGCGGAAGCGTTGCACTTCAGCCGAAGTCATCTTTCTCATGTGTATAAACGAGAGACGGGAGAAACGCTTTCTGATCGTATTCGTAAGGAGCGGATTTCCGAGGCCATGCAACTTCTCGAACATACTTCACTGACATTGAACGATATTGGACAAAAACTTGGCTTCAGCTCACAAAGTCATTTCACCGATATATTCCGGAGGGAAACGAGGATCACGCCTCATCAATATCGTCTCCAACCTGAGCGTAAGCACAATAACCTAAAATAAATGAGTAAGTTTAAAATAGAAATAGACCATCTCCTTAGAGGAGAATGGTCTATTTTTTATTTAAACTTTGAAAAGTTAACGTACAAATCTGATATTTAAAGCAACATGCTTGTAACGTTATTAATTCGAGGTTTGCTACAGTTGAGGTGTCAAAAATATATCAAATAGTCGAGGTGTCGCAAATGAAATTTAAAGATAAAGTCGTTGTTATTACCGGGGCTGCTGCAGGTCTTGGAAAGCAAAATGCCATCCGTTTTGCCAAAGAAGGGGCAAAGGTAGCTATTTGCGATATTCAAGAAGCGAAATTAAAGGAAACAGCAAAGCTGTGTGAGGCAGAAGGCGCAGAAGTATTAGCATTAATGATTAACTTAAAAGAACAAGAGCAAATGAAGCAATTCGTGCAGAAGATTCAAGAGAAATTTGGGCAGGTAGATGTACTAATAAATGGGGCGACTTCTTCAAACTATATGGTGTCCTTTCTCGATCAAACCGTTGAGGACTTAGATCACTCCTTGAAAACGCAGCTTTTTGCAACATGGACGATGATGCAGCTATGCCATCCATTAATGAAAGAAAATGGCGGGTCCATTATTAATTTCATCAGCAATGCCGTGCAAGGCTTGGATGGATATGCGTCGTATACGGCAGCTAAAGGCGCTGTTGGCGCACTGACTAAGACTGTCGCTAAAGAGTGGGGTAAATATAATATTCGCGTGAACAACATAAGTCCAATAGCGATAACGGATACGGTCATTAATGACTCTCCGAAAGAGCTGTACGATGTCATTATGACGGAAGTGGCGAAGTCCAGCCCCTTCAATAGAGTTGGAATACCAGAAGATGATGTTGTCCCCGTTATTTTATTTTTAGCATCAGAAGATAGCAGATGGATTACGGGACAAGATATACGCGTTGAAGGCGGCGTAGATATTCACTGGTAAAACCATACGGAGGTGTATCTAAGTGAAAGCAGCAATTTACAAAGGTGTTAAGGAAGTTGTCCTCGAGCAACTTCCCGATCCGGTTTGCGGAGAGGATGATGTCGTCATTCGAAATTTGGTTTCGGGCATTTGCGGTTCGGATATCGCTGCTTACAATCACGGCGGCGAGAAAGTTATGATCTGGCAGAACAGCGAGTTCGGCCATGAAATGATCAGCGAAGTAATTGGAGTTGGTCGTGATGTAAAAGACTTCGCAATTGGCGAACGCGTGTATCCTTATCCAACCTTCGCCAAAGGGGACTTGATGCGCTCCGCGACGATAGGAGGCTTCTCCGAGAAAGTCCTTATTCCAGGTGCCAAGCTGAATCATAGTTTGTACAAAGTGCCCGCCGCCATTACGAATAAGACGGCAGCAATGATCGAACCATTTACTGTCGGATTCTTCGGAGCCAAACGGGCGGAGCCGAAGCCTGGGCAGACCGCGGTCGTGTTCGGTTCCGGAATCATCGGGGTTGCAGCTGCATTCGGTTTAAAAACTCGCGGAGTTGAAAAGGTGATGGTTGTTGATATTAGCGACTTCCGATTGGATATTCTCAAGCAATATAACTTCGAAGTCTGCAACTCGATGAAGGAAGATCTGGGCGAGAAGCTATTCGAAGTGTTTGGCGAAGAAAACGAAATTTTCGGCAAGAAGGTGAACGTTGATATCTTTATTGATGCCGTGGGTATCGAGCAAATTCCGCAGCAGTTCCAGCAATATGGCAAGATAGGAGCGAAGCTGGTCATCATCGGCATTCACCATACGCCACGCGTCGTCGATCTGCAGAAGATCACCATGAGCAGCCAAAATATTATCGGCAGCGCCGGTTATGAGGAAGTTAATTACGTTTTGGATTTCATGGAGTCGAAGTCCTATAACCTAGAGCATCTTGTCACCCATGAGTACCCGCTGGACCAATTCGAAACTGCAATCACGGCAGCAGCAAATAGCGGAGCTGGGCTGAAGGTCGTTATTAATTACTAAATCTCTTTCGGATAACGGAAAGCGAAATGAAATAGGGATTAAAAGTTTGAGCGAAAAGCATCTGATCCAAGGAAGGCTACACCCTTGACTCAGGTGCTTTGTTTGTTCGTTTGTTTGTTTGGCGAAAGTCTGTAAACCGTCATTGAAAAAGTCGTCAAACCGTTAGATAGAAAGTAGTCTGTCCGCTACGATGAAGACAGGATGAGGATTTCTTACTCTCTTCAGCGAAATGTCGATCGATTTTATGAAATACTTGGTGTTCATAAGAAAGGAGTCTATCTAATGAGTAAAAGAATTACTACCGTATTAGGGGACATTAAACCGGAGGAATTAGGGTTTACTACGGCGCACGAGCATGTATTGGGAGACATTTCCTTACTAAGCAGAGAAGTTATGAAGTATAAGGGTAGAATACCTGAGACGATGCTGGAGCTTCGTATGGAAAATCTGGCAGGTCTAAGGCAGGGAATGTCCATTTTTTCGGATGATTGTTCATTGGCCGGGGATATTGATTTCGCGGTCGCCGAGTTCAATGCTTTTAAAATGATTGGAGGAAAGGCTGTCGTCGATGCATCTCCAATAGGAATGAGAGCTCCTGCTGAACAGTTAAAAGAAGCCGCCCAAAAAAGCGGAATTCACCTTATTACCTGTACCGGTATTTATTACGCTGCCGCCCGTCCGGATGAATATATCGGAAGAGACGACAGGTTTATGTATGAGGTATTCAAAAAAGAAGTGGAAGAAGGAATCGATGGCAGCGATGTGTTGCCTGGTTTCTTAAAATGTGCGGTGAATACCATTCACGATGACGGTTCCATCGATAAGAGTGAGTTAGATGCGCTTCGCGCACAAGCAAGACTTTCGAATGAGACAGGTCTCTCTGTTCATGTTCATTCCGGCTACCCTATGACGAATGACCATATTTATGAGGTTGTAGACGTGGCTCTAAAAGAATGCGGTATGAATCCTGATCGATTGTTAATGATGCACCAGGATCAGTTTTTACGCAGAGGCTGCGAGAATCAAGCTTACCTTTACAATCCGGAAATCGGAAGAAACGTGAATACGGATTATATCGAGAAGATTTTGGACCAAGGTGTGTACGTCGGTTTCGATTCCTGGGGTTCATTGGTCTCAACACTTCCGGATGACTACGATAGATTGAAAGGTCTAGTTGCTTTATTGAAAAAAGGGTATGGATCACAGATTGTATGTGGCCATGATAGCACATCGAAGGCACATGGAAAGACGGCTGGCTCATATGGATATACTCGTTTCCCAGAAATGTTGGGACAGTTGCAGCAGTTCGGTCTTGGCGAGGAAATTGTGAAGCTTACTGTCGAGAATCCTGCAAAACTTCTAGCCTATTGATTGAAGGAGGACAACATGGGGATATTGGAATGGGAAAACCTTGAAGTATTGCATGTCAACAAAGAAGACGGATCCGCAACATCGATACCATACGATAACGAACGCGGTGCCCTGCTGGGTGAACCGTCCAAGTGGAAGCTTTGTTTAAACGGAGAATGGAAATTTCATTTTTCGAAAAATCCGAAAGAACGTCCCACAGATTTTTATCGAGACGATTATCCTACGGATCATTGGAGCACCTTGGTTGTGCCATCCTGTTGGGAGATCAAAGGATATGGTTTCCCGATATACACTAACGTTGCTTATCCGAATCCGGTAAAAACAGATTCGCTGGAAGCGATCCCGAGCATTGATCATGACGATAATCCGGTTGGAAGCTACAAACGTGATTTCGAGCTGCCGTATTGGTACGACAAGGAAGTATTTATTCATTTTGCGGGCGTAAAGTCGGCATTTTACTTATGGATAAACGGGGAAAAGGTCGGATATAGTCAGGGTTCTATGACACCGGCGGAATTCAACATCACGCCTTATGTCAAGAGCGGCAAAAATAACGTGGCAGTAGAAGTCTATAAATATTCAGATGGAAGTTATTTGGAAGATCAAGACATGTGGCGTCTTGCCGGTATTTTCAGGGACGTCTTCGTGACTGGGAAGCCGAAGGTGGATATTCGCGATCATTTTATTTATTGTGACTTCGACGATAACTATGAAGATGCCTTTTTGAATGTCAGGGCAAAAATTACCAATTATCACGGTACGGATGTCAGCGGATATCGGATTATCGTTGGATTAACCGATGAAAATGGCGTTCCTGTCGGAGAGAGGGAGCTTGCGTCCAAGGAGATTTCTATCGGTGCAAGACAGGAAACGACCGTCAAACTGGAACATCAGATTCTGAATCCGCGAAAATGGTCTGCGGAAACGCCGAATCTATATAAAGTTCTATTGACGCTAATGGACGACAATCAGGAAGTCGTGGAAGTTCGTGCGACGAGTTTCGGATTCAGAAAAGTAGAAATAAAGGATGCTCAGTTGTTCGTGAACGGCAAACCGATCATGATTCGCGGAGTAAACAGACATGAGTTCGGTCCCGAGTATGGGCATTCGATTTCGGTAGAACTGATGGAGAAAGACGTACGATTAATGAAAGCCTACAACATGAACGCGGTTCGGACAAGCCATTATCCGAATGCGACGGCATTTTACGATCTGTGCGACCGGTACGGCATATACGTGATGGACGAAGCGGATGTGGAGACTCACGGACTGCGGGAGAGCATACCTGGCAGCGATGCGAGATGGACGAAGCCTTGCGTGGACAGAGTCGTACGAATGGTGGAAAGGGACAAGAATCATCCGTCCATTATCATATGGTCGCTTGCGAATGAATCGGGCGACGGCGATAACTTTAAGCTCATGAAGCAAGCCGCGCTCGACTTGGACCGTACTAGACCGATTATTTATGAAGGAGATCGACACGTAGCCTATTCGGACATGTTTGCGCAGATGTATGCGCCGCCTGAGAGAGTAGAAGCCGTGGGGCGCGGAGAAAGAGTGCTTTCGGAAGGCGATCCGACGTATAAGGAGAAGGAAATTTATGTGACGGAGACGGAATACGGTGACAAACCGTATCTGCTTGTGGAATATGCCCATATCGTAGGGAATAGCTTGGGGAATTTCCAAAAATATATGGATGCTTTCGAAAAATATCCAAGAAACATCGGCGGCTATATTTGGGATTTCGTTGACCAAAGCATCCTGAGAAAAACAGAAACGGGCGAAGATTTTTGGACCTACGGAGGCGATTTCGGAGATGAACCAAATGACGGTAACTTCTGCGGAAACGGTGTGTTTGCAGCCGATCGCACCCCTCGTCCCGCTGCTTATGAAGTGAAAAAAGTGTATCAGGAAATTAAGGTCCACGATTTGGATGTGGCCAATGGCCGAATCGCCGTCGAAAACAAGTACCGCTTCCTGTCGCTGGACTTTGTGGAATTGAATTGGACCTTGCTGGAAGAAGGCTTGCCTATTGCACACAATACAATAAGCCATATTTCCGTGGATCCTATGGATACGTCAGAGGTTACTCTTCCTTATTTGAATGTTGAATATAAGGCCAATAAGGAATATCATCTTTCCGTTGAATTTGTCCTGAAGGAGTCTCTGCCTTGGGCGCCCAAAGGTCACATTGTCGCGTGGGATCAGTTTGAATTGCCATTATCTCTCCGGGTTATGCCTGAAGCCTACGAGGGGAGAGGGCAGCTGGCGGTTATCGAAAATGAGGGTGAAATCGAGATTGCGTCCGATAACTTCTCTATCACCATCAGCAAGGAAAGAGGCGTCATTGAGAAGTACGTATATAAAGGCATTCCAATGCTTAGCGCTCCCATCGCGCCTAACTTTTACCGCCCGACCATCGACAATGATAACGGCGTTGTTCGCATCGTTACGAAAATGATTCAAAGGCTGGAGAAACAGAACGACCCGGCGAACCAGGGCCAACTGGAACATATGAGGAATGCACTGCATGGGGTTAGTGACCGGGTGTGGAAGGAAGCTGAAGCGACTCGTAACGTACAAGAAGTTCATTGGAGCAAAGAACATGAAGCGAAAGTAATCGTCCATGTTACGTCCGAGGTCAATATCGGTCAAGAACCTCTTGAACTGGAGTACACGATTTATGGCAATGGGGAAATCGATGTGCAGCAGACGTTGACGCCAAACAAAGAACTCATTCGCTTCGGAATGCAAATGCAGATCCCAAGCCGGTTCGATCAGATGACATGGTTTGGCAAAGGTCCGCACGAAACGATGTTGGACCGACAAACCGGGGCAGCCGTTGGCCAGTACTCGTTGAAAGTTTGCGATTCGATTCATACGTATTTAAAGCCGCAGGAAAACGGTAACCGGACGGATGTGAGATGGGTCTCTTTTACTGATTATGGGGGGCAAGGATTGCGGTTCATGGATATGACCGGTACCCTGCTGTACGTAAGTGCGTGGCCCTATACGATGGAAGAACTCGATAAGGCCACTCATGTTCATGAATTGCCGATTCGAGACGATATCATTACGTTGAACATCGATTACAGACAACGCGGGGTAGGCGGCGATTTGCCTGGAATCGCCAGCACGCATGAGGAGTTTACGTTAAAGGAAAATAGGCTATATCGATATGCTTACAGAATTACCCCTTTGATCAAGGGTTATTAAGCAGGGGTGAAGGAGCTGTTCCTTATGGGACGGCTTCTTTTTGTTTTCCTGGAAACCAATAAAGTCGTAAAAGTGCTACTTCCAAGGTCGGCAAAGTGTTAGTTAGCTTTTGTAGGAAGGATTATTATGATGTTAGCATCCTAACATTGAGAGGTGAGAGTATGAAACTGCCCAGTGCGATCAGCTTTGAAATTAAAATACTGGCCAATATGATCAAGCGGAAGTTGGACGACGGCGAAAAAGGGCTGACGGGTATGCAGGGCTGGGTGATTGGCTACCTCCGGTCAAATGCGGACCGCGCGGTGTTCCAGCGCGATTTGGAACGAGATTTCAATATCCGCCGCGCAACGGTAACGGGCGTTCTGCAGCTGATGGAACGGGACGGCCTTATCGTGAGGGAAGCCGTAGAACACGATGCCAGACTGAAGAAGATTACCCTGACGCCGAAAGCAATTACGCTCCATGAGCAAGTCATCAGGCGGTTCAATGCGTTCGAGATTGATCTGCGCAGCGGATTAACGGAAGAAGAGATCGCAACGTTCTTCACGATCTCGGAGAAGCTAAAGAAAAACTTTTAAGCGTGCCGTTATGGTTAGGACGCTGATAGTAAGGGGGGTTGTTATGAAATTGATTTTTCGTTATTTAAAACCGTTTGCGCTATCGATTGCGGCATGCATCGTATTTCTGTTCATTCAAGTATCGAGCGATTTAGGGCTGCCCAAACTTATGAGCGATATGGTCGATACCGGCATTCAAGCAGGGGGAATTGAGTCGGGAGCACCTGTTGCGATTAGCGATAACGGGATGGAGTTGCTGAAGACGTTTGCGGGCGAACAGGACGCAACTGTGCTCGATGCGGGCTACGTCTTGATTCGTGCTGGAACAGACGAAGATATCTCGGAACGGTACCCGATATCCGAAGCGAAGGATATTTATAGGCTAGTCGGCGATCCGATCAAGGGGCTTGGAGATGCTTACACTCGCGCGGTCTATGCATTAGTCCTTACTTTGCAAGACATGCCAGGAGGCGAGACGGTGAATGCCGAAACGGCGAAAGAGAGGACAACGAACTTGGAGTTGGAGCCGCTGTACGCCATGGCGCCGCGGTTAACGGAGCGCCAATTATCCGGAGAGCTTGACGCCTATATCTCGGCGGCCGCGGAGGACGAATCCATGGCAGGCTCGCAAGTCGCGTTAATGTTTACTCGTCTATTCTACGAAGAGATGGGCGTCGACCTGAAGCAGTATCAGCGCGAATCCATTATCGGAACGGGACTGAAAATGATCGGGGTTGCGCTGCTCGGCGGTTTCTCGGCAATTGTCGTGGGATGGTTCTCATCCAAGATTGGCACGTCCGTCGCCATGCGGATGCGACGTGACATCTTCGAGAAGGTTAGCCGTTTCTCGAGCGCCGAGTACGACAGTTTCTCGACGGCTTCGCTAATTACCAGGACTACAAACGACGTACAGCAGATCCAGCAGCTTATCATGATGGGACTGCGGCTTATGTTACTCGCGCCGATCATGGGCATCGGCGGCGTAATCCTTGCCATACGCAGCAGTGTGTCAATGAGCTGGATCATCGCGGTGGCGGTCGTCTCCATCGTAGGCATGATTCTTGTCTTGTTCTCCTTGTCCGTACCGAAATTCAAAATTCTGCAGACGCTGATCGACAAGCTGAATCTGGTCAGCCGGGAAAGTTTATCCGGCATAATGGTTATCCGGGCGTTCGGTAACGAGCGTTATGAGGAGACTCGGTTCGAGCAGGCTAACGAGAACTTAAGAAAGACGAATCGGTTCGTTCAGCGAACGATGGTTTTCATGCTTCCCGCGATGACATTGGTAATGAATCTGGTTACGCTGCTTATCATTTGGGTTGGAGCGAAGTCGATTGCGGCATCGGAGCTGCAGATCGGCAATATGATGGCGTTCATGCAGTATGCCATGCAGATCATCGTGTCGTTCCTGTTCTTATCGATGATGTTTATGATGATCCCCCGGGCGATTGCTTCCGCCGAGCGGATTCAAGAAGTGCTGGGTACGGAGCTGTCCGTCCGTGATCCTGAAGAACCGAAGACGCTAACGGATAGTGTTGGGCTAACCGTTGCATTCAAGGGCGTTTCTTTCAGCTATCGGGATGCGGAGAAGCCCGTCCTGGAAGACGTCAGCTTCACGGCAAAGCCAGGCGAGACGACGGCCTTTATTGGAACGACGGGATCGGGGAAATCCACGCTAGTGAGCCTTCTTCCCCGCTTTCACGACGTGACGGTAGGGCAAATTACGTTGAACGGCATCGATATTCGAGACATCTCTCAGCATGAGCTGCGCGAAAGCATCGGTTACGTGCCGCAGAAAGGTATTCTATTCTCGGGGGATATCGCTTCCAATGTTCGGTACGGCAAGGAGGCAGCCGATGAATCCGAAGTCGTGGTAGCATTGGAAGTTGCGCAAGCGATAGGCTTCGTCGAAAAGCTGGAGGAGGGGATCGCGACCAAGGTCGCTCAGGGAGGGACGAACGTGAGCGGAGGGCAGCGGCAGCGTCTGGCCATCGCTCGTGCTCTCATCAGGAAGGCGCCAATCTACATTTTCGATGACAGCTTCTCGGCATTGGATCTGAAGACGGATGCAGCGCTTAGAAGGGCGCTGAAGTCCTTCACGGCGAACGCTGCCGTCCTGGTCGTGGCGCAGCGCGTGAGCACGATCAAGAACGCGGAGCAGATTATCGTTCTGGATAAGGGACGTATAGTCGGAATAGGCACACATCAGGAACTGCTGGAGAACTGCGCGGAGTATCGGGACATTGCGGAGTCGCAGCTTTCGAAGGAGGAGTTGGCATGAGGAATTCCAAGAGCACGGCGAAGGATTTCAAAGGCGGGATGAAGACGCTATTGTCTTATCTGACGCCATTCCGATGGCGGCTGGCGGCGGTAGCTTTCCTTGCCGTGGGCGCTACTCTATTCGGCATCGTCGGGCCCAAGATCATGGCAATGGCGACCGACGAGCTGGTGGCGGGCATCTCCCGTATGATGAAAGGAGAATCGGCAGAGATCGACTTCGGTCTTATTGGCATGATCGTTCTTTGGTTAACGGCACTCTATTTGCTAGGAGCGCTTTTTAGTTACATGCAGGGTCATGTAATGGCGGAAGTCGCGACGAAGATTTCGTACAATCTTCGGAATGCCGTCATGGGCAAAATCAATCGGCTGCCGCTCGGCTATTTCCATCGGAACAGTCAGGGCGATGTTTTGTCCCGGATGACAAACGATGTCGATACGCTGGAACAGTCTCTTAGCCAAAGCATTACGCAGCTGCTCGGTTCTTTGGCCATGGTCATCGGCGTTACGGCGATGATGCTGACGATCAGCTGGCAGCTTACGTTGATCGCCATCGTGATGGTACCGATCTCGATGTTATTCGTCATCGGTTTAGTGAAATCGTCTCAGAAGCATTTCCGCCATCAACAGCAATATCTGGGTCGCGTGAACGGTCATGTGGAGGAAATGTACGGCGGCCATGTCGTTATGAAAGCATTCAACGGGGAGAAGAAAGCACTCGGGCAATTCGACGCTGAGAATGAAAAGCTTTCCGAAAGCGCGAGGAAAGCCGAATTTTTCTCTGGTTTAATGATGCCGCTTATGATGTTCGTAGGCAATCTTGGCTTTGTCGTCATTAGCATTATAGGGGCAACGATGGCGGCCCAAGGTCGGATCAGCATCGGCGATATTCAAGCGTTTATCCAATATGTTCGGAACTTTACCCAGCCGATCACGCAGATCGCGAACTTGTCGAGCCAGCTTCAGCGTATGATAGCGGCGTCGGAGCGGGTGTTCGAGTTCCTTGGCGAACAGGAGGAAGAGGAAGGTGAGGTCGTAGCGTTAGCAGATCAAGCCGCCATCCGTGGCCATATCCGTTTCGAACACGTGAAGTTTGGCTATGAGGCGGGGAAGCCGATTATCAAAGACTTCTCCTTGGATGTGCTGCCAGGTCAACGTGTGGCGATCGTCGGTCCGACGGGTGCAGGCAAAACGACGATCGTCAAGCTGCTGATGCGCTTCCACGATCTTGACGGCGGAGCTATATTCATTGACGGCCATGACCTTACGTCGTTCGAACGGCACGATATTCGCGCGAAGTTCGGTATGGTGCTGCAGGATACATGGCTGTTCAACGGCTCCATCATGGACAATATCCGTTACGGCAGCTTGAGCGCGACAGACAAACAGGTTGTTGAGGCAGCGAAGGAGGCGCAGGTAGATCATTTCGTCCGTACGCTACCCGAGGGGTACCGGATGGAACTGAACGAGGAGACGAGCAACGTATCGCAAGGGCAGAAGCAATTGCTGACCATTGCGAGGGCGATTCTCGCCGACCCGAAGGTGCTTATTCTGGATGAAGCGACCAGCTCCGTCGATACCCGGACTGAGATTCTGATTCAGAAGGCAATGGATAAGCTGATGGAGGGACGAACCAGCTTTATTATCGCGCATCGGCTGTCCACGATTCGAAACGCGGATCTCATTCTGTGCATGAACGAAGGAGATATCGTCGAGCAAGGCTCACACGAGGAATTGATGTGGAGAGGTGGGTTCTACGCGAACCTTTATAACAGCCAGTTCGAGCATGCGGATGTCGAGGTGGCAGCGGGTTAACGGTTCTGTTCGGGTTAGGAGTGTAGTTGAACGATATAGGCAGTCAGGATTGTAGCAATTTCCTCGGGCGATTGCCTATAATCATTTAAGCTCCATTGCACAATAATGGAAGATACTCCCCCGGCTATAAAATAGGTCAAGCTACTTTCTTCGAACTCTTTCCCAGCATATGTACCAAAGATCTGCTGCATTATCACTTGAAGCGTTTGATTGAATTTCAAATACATTTTCATAACCGCCTGGTTGTCATTGTAAATCTCACATATCTCCAATAGGCTTTCAAAGAGTTGGATTTCTGAAGATGGATCAATTATTTGTTTTATCGATTGCAACGCTTCCTTACTGATTTCATCCACATACTCACTCAAGATATCCAGCGGAATCGAAAAGTATTTATAAAAAGTCGTACGGTTAATATCCGCCTTGCGGCATACTTCCGCAACGGTGATCTCATGAATGTCCTTGGATTCCATAAGGGAGATTAGCGCATGCCTGAGCGCCTGTTTGGATTGAATGATTTTTTTGTTCATGTTTGCAATCCCTTTCTGAGCAACGATTTTTAGTAATTCTGTCTATTTCAGGCGTGGATTGAGCTTTAAGCGTTGACTGCATCTGATAGAAATTATAGATTAGTTGCATAACGAAATCAACATATGTTGATTTCGATTACATTCTTAGGAGGTTTATCATGAATCTGATCATTCAAACGAATACGGGTCAAGTAAAAGGCGTTGAAACTGAGGGTATACGTGCCTGGTACGGCATACCGTTTGCGAAGCCTCCTGTTGGCGATCTGCGATTTAAGCGGGCGCAGCCAGTTGATTCGTGGGAAGGAGTAATGGAATGCACGAATTATGGCAATGACCCCATTCAGTATGTCGGCCAGCGCGAGAAGGAAGCCGAGGACTGCTTAAATCTGAACATATGGGCTTCCAAAGACGCCAAGAAGCTGCCCGTCTTGGTATGGATATACGGCGGAGGTTTTCATTTCGGTTACAATAGTGATTTAAGTTACGATGGAGCGCAAATGGCGGCAAGCGGCGAAGTTGTACGCGTCAATATCAACTTCCGCTTAGGACCGCTCGGATATTACGATTTCAATCAATACGATAACGAGTTATTCGATACGAACTGCGGCTTATCCGATCAGATAGAGGCTTTGAAGTGGGTGAAGGAGAACATAGAAGCATTCGGCGGAGATCCGGACAACATTACCATTGCGGGCGAAAGCGGCGGAGGCTGCGCCGTGTTCAATTTACTCGCGAGCCCTGCAGCTAAGGGCTTGTACCATAAGGCGATCGCGCAAAGCGGCCTTCCTCGTGCCAGCGGCGGCAGAGCGTTCACGAAGATCAGCATTCCCCAATACCTGAAGCATCTTGGCGTACAGCCTGATGACATCTCGAAGCTTAAATCGATGGATGTCGCCAAAATCAGGGAAGCGGGAGCAGCTTTCTACAACGAGTTCACGAAAGAGTACAGCGGAATGTTTATGCCGGGTCCCTTCTTCGGCGACGATCTGCTGCCCGAACGTCATTGGACGGCGTTAAAGAACGGCAGCGCGGACGGGGTTCCTGTTATAATCGGGTATAATCGCGATGAAGGAGACACGTTTGTTACGGATTCAGAATTCAATAAAGCTTGGTTCCCGTCATGGAATGATGTAGAAACCATGTTGAGAAACAACGGCAAGGAACATTATTTCAACGAGCTGAGAGCAGCCTATGTTCGTTTCGCCGAACCGAAAGGGCTAAGTGAATTTGTGAAAGATTATCTGTTCGCCATGGACGCTCACCGCTGTGCAGATGAGCAGTCGAAACACGGCAACGTATGGATGTACCGCTTCGACTTTGTGCCGGTTGCTTACAAGCATATGAAAATGGGCGCGGTTCATGCGGTTGAAGTTCCGTTCTCGTTGAATACGATCGATCGAGGCTACTTCTCCTATGCATTGAGAGGTACGCCACAGGAGCAGTTGGATGCTGTACGTAATCATATGAACGATTCATGGTTGAACTTCATGAGGACGGGCAATCCGAGCGGCGGAGAAGTGAACTGGACGAAATACGAGAGTGAAACCAGTATGCTGCATCTCTTCGATGGGGAGTCATCGAATCAGTCGATAAGAATCGATGATAAGGTAGTCAAGGTTTGGGAGAAAATCGGCTTGTTGTACGACAAAGAATAGAGCAAAAGCAGCCGCATCGAACCTTCGGGTTCGATGCGGCCACTGACGTCTAAGGGGATGGATAGGGATCACAGCATTTTGTTCAAACCTTCGTGCCGTACGATCCAAGTACCGTCCTGAGGAAAACCGGGAGCGAATGTATCAGGACTTCCCAGCCAGCCGCCTGCCATCATGGCGACCGCCGCCAATAAGCCCCCGTTGCCGGGCAGATAAATCGGCAGTCTGTTGGTCTGGTAATTGTGGCCGTTCGGCAGATAGATATTCTTAACCGCGTCCATCATGAGAAGATCAACAGCTAATTCGCCTTCGCCGAGTCGCGCTGCCGTCATGGCCATCATGGGATAGTCCCAGCCCCAGGTCGTATCCCAATTCCATACTCGGATGACTTCGTGCAGCGTCCGGCGCATCGTATGAGGATCCGTCATTAATCCCGGCAGTAAACCTAGTGCGGCGAGCATGGTAGGGTGGTCGTTTACGCCAGTCAGGCCGCTGAATGTGTCAGGAACCGTCTCGGCAGCAACATAAAGCCCGTCCACTACAGGTAGAGGAGACAAATTTTTTAGTACGTGATCCCAAATGTCCACTCGCGTTAAACCAAGCCGCTCTCTCCATTGGTTTGCTACGGACAAGCCGAAAGTCCAATAAGCAAGCTCGAAGGTTGGGTTCATAGTGACCGAATGATCGTAAATTTCCTGCGCCGGAGCAACAGGAGGTCCTAAAACATAACGTTTTTTCACGTCATCCCATTCCGCAAAGGAGGCCATGAAATCCGCGCTTTGAAAAACGATATCTGCATAACGTTCCAATGTGTCTTGATCGTTTCGTATGGAATACAGCAGTTCGGCGAAATAGATCGGATGGGGCTGCTGCCAAATCAGAAACGGCTCGATATAGCAGGGGGATTGAATGCCCTCCGCTGCAATGCACTTTGGCCAACGGGCACCTGTATATCCTTGTGATTGCGCGGTATCCATGGCTCTAGGAAGCATTTTTTGGTACCAATTCATATTATTTTCAAGCAATTCAGGACGATTCCATAAGGCAAAATGAACAGAGTGCCACCAATGCATCTCCAAGTGAAACTTACCGGCCCAGCTATTCATCGTCAGACCTGTTTCCTGTGGGGGAAGCGATCCGGATGACTGCACGGCAGTCAAATATTGTGAAAGCACGATCCGCCGTTCCAGCTCATGGGCGCGCTTGTCCTTGCTTCCTTCAAGTTCTATGGCTGCGCCGTTGTCCCAAAAAGCAGGCCAAAAGTTCTTTGTGCGTGCTAACACTTGATCAAATTCTGGAAGAGCAACGGTCGATGTTTCCTGAGAGAATCGAATAACGAATTCTAACTCATCAGTTGACGGACGTAACACAAGATGATGAGGATCGGCGGAATCACATTCAAGCGCGCCGTTTGACCATTGTGCTGTGACAAAATACCCGTTTTGATCCAATATTCGCCGGAGTCTGACAGATCGGTTTGTTGACGCATCGATCTCGGTCCTGTGTTCCTCCGGGCGATCCCATACCGCGCCTGATCCTCCAAAAGCTTCACTCCCGTAAGGAAATTGCAACGCCAGCTTGAGCTGACCTTTTGAAAGGAGATCTGATGTCACCTTAACGGCAAGAATGTCTTCTTCCGGATGGCAACACGTCAACACAGAAACAGCTTCGTCTGACAAATTGAAGTTGCTTGAGATGACGCCTGTCCATAGATCCAGCGATTGCTTGATATTTAGCAGGTTTTCTGGCAGTGCCGGTTCACCTGAAGGGAGTGTAAGAAGAAATTTGACCGCTCCAAGATGCAGACGATGCGGATTAAGTCGCAGCCATCTATATTCTTCACTAGTCTCATTATGCGGCATATAGGGATAACCAACTGTTCTACCGTTATATGTCGTGTAATTGGTTTTGGGGAATTTTTCTGTTTCATAGCCCTTTGGATTAGGTGAAGTGTGCCAACCCCAATTCGACATATGCCCAAGCGCGACACCGCCATTCTCGTACATCTCGGGAAAGGTTTGCAAACCCGTTGCGTCGACGGTGAAAGCGTAATTCCCGTTTCCCACAGTAAGTGAAGAAAAAGGATTAAAGCCTTGGATTATGGGATTATGGCGACGTACGAGTGATTTCCTATTTATGGTATACATATGTTTCATCCTTTCAAATTCCACTATAGAGATGTATCCGCTTACAACTAATATACGTTGGTTGAGAGTGCCCATAAAGAGTGGTTTTTAAGTTTCCACTAGGTCATTTTTTTGTTTTTTCTTCCACCGACCCTAACATGGAATGCCCCAAAAAATGCCCTAGTAAATCCTTAAATCCGCCTGTTTAAGAGAAGAACTGGTTGGGATATCGTTAATAAATATTCAGTGATTTTATTTTCTTGGATTGATATCCAAATAAATGATGAGGTGCTTAGATATGATCTATGTAGGGACCAACTACCATCCTCATGATTGGCCAAAGAGTCGTTGGCCAGAGGATATTCGCTTGATGAAGAAAGCCGGATTCAACCTGGTCCGGCTCGGTCATCTCTGCTGGGACAGCTTTGAGCCTTCGGAAGGTTACTATACCTTTGAGTGGTTTGACGAGGTAATGCAATTATTTAATGTCGCGGGGATGAAGGTCGTTCTCGATATTGCGACGCGTCCATCCCCAACATGGCTTCATAAGAAATACCCAGAGATAGACCTTGTGGACCGTAATGGGAATCGGCTGCCTGCGGTTCACCGTTATATGGAAGACGTAGGGAATCCTATGTTTCAGGAGTATGCGTTCCGATTCGCCGAAATCATTACCAAGCGGTACGCCGATCATCCCGCGTTGCATGCATTTGGCTTATGCAATGAGGTTGGCAGCGGTATGCCCAGCTTTTCTAAAGAGGCACGCAGGCGGTATGTTCAATGGCTAAGGCAAAAATATGACAGTATTGAGCAGTTAAATCAGGCATGGGCGGCGCAAAGATGGTCCCGGTGTCTGAACAGCTTCGAAGATGCCGAGTTTCCTGTAGCCGGTGCTCTGAACGGAGCGCCGGAGAGAATGCTGGATATGTGGAGGTTCTTCTCGGACGAGCAACTCTCTTATCTTCATGGTTTAAGCCGTATTGTCAGAACAAACGCACCGAATGCCAAAGAATCGACTAACCACTGGAGTGAACATCCTGGGTATGGTTTCGATTATTTAAAGGAATACGGCAACATATTTGATCTGCCGGGAATAGGGTTTTACCCTGGTGTTAATCCGGAGGACCGCAATGCGCTTTTTGGCGCTTGCTTTGGGATGATTCATCGGATAGGCGAGTTGGACAAGCCGATATGGTGCCTGGAATTCCAGACGGGTTCCTTTGGGGCCTACGGACCTCCGAAGGGTAGTCTCAGGATGTACGCCTATCTGTCTTTACTTTTCCGGGCAGAAGCGGTATGCGCCTGGACGTGGAGATCAATGCTAGGCGGTGAAGAGCAGTATTTGTTTGGTCTGCTCGATCATGACGGACGAACAGGAAGGAAATGGGATGAATATCGTCAATTTGCTCATGAGATGGAGAAGCTGAAGGATGTTGGTCTTCCCTACATGCCGCAGCCAGAAGTGGCTCTTGCTTACTCTTTTGAGTCGTTTAAAGTATCCGAAAACCAGAAAGGGTATTACAAAACAGCATATATCGATCAGATGATGCAAACCTTTTTGGCTATTAACTCGGATAATGTTGACTGCAATATGGTGAATCTTCGCAATATCGAGAAGAATTATAAGCTTCTCATCGTTCCTGGACATTGCTTGATGGACGAAGCCTCTGCCCAGTCAATCAGACAATTCGTGGAGCAGGGAGGGACAGTCGTTATGACGGCTTATTCTGCCAAAGTGGATGAGTACAATCGTGTATTCGACACGTCATTGCCAGGCAGGCTTAGCGATGTATTCGGAATTCGCGCGAATGCTTTTGAACGTCCGGTTTACCATCATTCTGATGCCAATGAAGGTGGACTTCAAAAGAAAAAAATGGACCTTCGACGCGAACATCCAAATATAAGGATTGGAAATCAGGATTTGGATATAACTATTGATTATTATGAAATACTGGAGCCAAATACGGCAGAAATATTGGCCGCCTTTTCTAATTTGGAGAGGGAATTGCCTGCGATTACTGTGAATGCATACGGTAAGGGGAAAGCGGTTTACGTAGCCGTTCCGGCTCAGATTGACCTTATGAAAATACTGTTAAACCAATATTACGTACAGCTTAATATACAGAAAGGACCGGAAACGCCAATTGGCGTGGTTGCAAGGCGGATTGGAGAACATGTAATGTTTGTGAACACGACTTCTCTGGAACAATCCGTATCCCTTTCTCGAGGTGGCAAAGGCTTAACGACAAATCGGATTTACGAAGATAGGTTGCAATTAGCACCGTATGAAGTCGAAGTCTGTCAATTTGATACACTTTGAACGAATCTAAAAAATGCCCTAGTTTCTCCCCAAATCTGCCTGTTTAATATGAAAGCGCTATAATCTATTCTGTTTGTAAGCGCACACAGTGAATCAACATGAACATGATAGCGCTTGAAAATCAAATGAATGAGGGGGAAAGACATGTTTAGAAAAAAGAGTGTTGTTTTGCTCATGATCGCAGTGATCATGATAAGTATTATCGCAGGCTGTTCGTCGAACTCATCGAATAACGAGCCTTCGCCATCTGGATCGAGTAATAATTCTGGTCAGCCGCAAGCGGAGAATGAAATCGTTGATATCGAAGTATGGACTTCAAATACGGGATTCAAGGGCGTGGATAAAGGAAGCCCTTTGTACAATTTATACGTGAAACTGTTAGGAGTAGGTACGATTAGCCCCTATGTCGAATGGAACGGCGGAACGGACTATTTGAATACCTTAAACACGAAGATCGCTGCCGGCGAGATGCCGAATGTGTTTCTGCCTTTCAATGGAAATGAAGCCGATCTTGCAAGGAGCGGCGCGATAACCGATTTGACTGATTTATTGCCTAAGCATGCTCCGAAACTATGGGAACGTATCCCCAAAGAAGTATGGGATATCGTGAAAGCCAACGATCCGACAGGTCAAGGGCGCATCTACTGGGTGCCGGAGATGAAAACTTACGAGAAGACGACAGGGTTGATTCGTAAGGATTGGCTTGAGAAGGTTGGGCTGGAGATGCCAAAAACGCAGGCGGAATACGTCAATGTCCTGAAAGCGTTTAAGGAGAAAGATCCGAATGGCAATAACTTGGCTGATGAGATCCCGACCGGGGGCCGAGAAAATGCCCGTTGGATGGACCATCTCTTTAACCAATATGGTATTGCAATGGTGGAAGGCTTCCCTGACTGGGATGTATACGATGGCGAGTTAACCTTCTCTGCAGTAACGCCGAACATGAAGGATGCCTTGGCGTTTATCTCTACTTTGTACAAAGAAAAATTAATGGACCCAGAAACATTCCTAAACGATAAAGCGGCATGGGATGGCAAAATCGACAATAATACGGTAGGGAATTACTACCACTGGGGTCAAGGTGCTTTTGAACATCTAGAGAAACTTGAGATGGCGGCTGGCGTGAAGGCCGACATTGCAGTACTACCTGTAATTGAAGCACCGGGGTATGAAGGAAAAGGATATATTTCTACGAAACAAGTGGGCTCACCTGCATGGGTCGTTAGCGCGCAACAAGACGAGCAACATCTGATGGCGAGCTTGAAATTCCTGAATGAATATGCCGATGACTCCAAGTGGGTAGACATGTATATGGGAGTCGAGGGAATGCATCATGAGGTAGTTGATGGTAAGAGAGTGAGATTGCCAGAAGACAAGAGCACGCAACAAAATATGCTTGCTCCCTTCTATCAGTTCGGTTCGATGGAATTCCAAGAGAATCTGCTATTGGAGAGCGCAACACCAGAGAACAAGTGGCGATATGAACAGAGCATCACTAACATGAAAGAACTTCAGCAATTTGTGAAAGTAATTGGAGGGGATGGTTTGCCTTCCAGTATTTATGAGAATTATCCTGACATTAGGAATAACACGCTTTGGTTCGAATACGCGACTAAGATTATTATCGGCACGTATCCGATCGAGAAATTCGACGAGTTTGTCGAGAAGTGGAACAAATCCGGTGGAGAGGAAGTGACTAAGAAAGCTAGAGAATGGTATGCCAAAGTGAAGTAATCATCATATAAGCCGTAAGACTGTTGAAGAGGGCAATCTGCATTAAGGGGTTGCCCTTTCATTATAAAGAGAAGGAGTGGAGGGGCTACCAATGAACACAGCATCTTCTTCGAAAGGACTGGTTCACAATGTTCGGCGTCATTGGCCATTGTATGTCATGGCAATTCCGGGCATTGTCTTTTTCATCATTTTTAAGTTCATTCCCATGGGAGGATCCATCATAGCATTCCAAGAGTATTCCGTGTTTAAAGGGATGCTCGAAAGCACTTGGGTCGGTTTCAAGCATTTTGAGATACTGTTTAAGTCGCCCGATTTTTATCGAATATTCACGAATACTTTAATTCTGGGGTTTCTAAAAATCGCTATCGTCTTCCCGGTACCGATCGCGCTGGCTTTGTTTCTCAATGAAGTTAGATTAGCGCTACTGAAAAAAACCATTCAAACGGCGCTCTATATCCCGCATTTTCTGTCATGGGTTATTATCGCGGGTATTGCGTTCGATGTGTTCTCGCTCAGCGGGATGTTCAACACGATTCGAGATTGGTTCGGCATGGAGCCTATCTTGCTTATGCAGCAAGAAGAGTCCTTTCGTTGGATTTATGTTTTAACAGGCATATGGCGGGATGCGGGTTGGGGAACAATCGTCTACCTCGCCGCGATTAGCTCCATCGATGCCCAGGTTTATGAGGCGGCTGTTATCGACGGGGCATCCCGATTCAAACAAATGTTGCATATCACTCTGCCGCTGCTGATTCCAACCATTCTAGTACTCTTCCTGCTCGATCTAGGGAATTTTATGGAACTTGGATTCGACCATGTCTACAACTTGCTAACTCCTATGACATATTCAGTGGGTGATATCATCGACACTTATGTTTTCAGGACAGGCATTCAGGAAGCGCGATACAGTTTTGCCACAGCGGTAGGTCTCTTCCAAGCCATCATAGGCTTTATATTGGTCTTGATATTCAATCGAATATCCAAAAAAGTTTCGGGCGGGGGGTTATGGTAAGATGATATCTCTGTCCTTTGGAGAAAGAGTGCTACAAACCATTATAGTCATTTTACTTTGCGTCGTTGCGGCGATCGCTCTCGTTCCGCTCCTCTCGGTGCTTTCCGTATCGTTCAGCTCCAGGTTGCCGGTTGAACTGAATTCGGTTTCCTTTTGGCCGAAAGGCTTCACTTTGGAATCATGGAAATATGTGCTGGACCGACCGGATCTTTGGAGATCCTTCACAATTACATTAGTTTCGACGGTCATCGGTACCGTATTGAGCTTGCTCATTACAGCTTTGACCGCTTACCCTTTAACGAAGAAAGAATTTAAGCTTGGAAAGTTAGTGATGATTGCTGCCGTCATCACGATGGTCTTTAAGGCACCGCTTATTCCATACTTTCTTACTGTGAAAGAAATCGGGCTTTACAACAATCCATTGGTACTGTTTATTCCACATATCCTGACAGCGTTCAATCTTGTAATTATGAGAACTTTCTTTCAACAATTTCCTGCAGAATTGGAGGAGGCAGCCGTTGTAGAGGGGGCAGGCTACTTTAGAACGTTGTTTAGTCTTGTCCTTCCGTTGTCCAAGGCTGTACTAGCTACACTAGGGCTGTTCTACGCAGTTGTGATTTGGAATCAATTCCAGCATCCATTACTTTTCATCAATGATCCGGATTGGTTCCCGTTGCAGCTCAAGATCAGACAATTCATTACAAGTGACAACGAATTCCCGATCATTGGAGATATATCGCAATTGAACTATAATGCTAGAACATTACGATCTGTTACTATAGCGTTCTCCATCATCCCGATTATCATTATCTATCCGTTCCTGCAAAAGTATTTTGTAAAAGGCGCTATGCTTGGTTCGGTAAAGGGTTAATATTCGCTCCTGCTGACTGCATCGTGTACAATTTAATGGGCCGGCATTAGTTCCACCAAGCGTAGTAATACGATGCAGGAAGCAGGGGATACTACTTGGTAAAGAGATCCATAGGCATAGGTAAGCGAGTAAGAGAATGGAGGCTGCGAAATAAACTGTTAATCAGTTATTTCGTGGCTTCTATTGTTCCGATATTTATCATTAGTGTTACTGTTTATCAGATATCTTCGAAGAGTGTGGAGGAGGCTTCTCAGGAGTTTGCTTCCCTATATATTTCGCAGGCTACGACAAACCTAGAACTTTTTTTGGACCAGCACAACAAATCAACAAGGTCTGTCTTGCTTGAGAGGGACATTATGAAAATCTTGGGTAACGAGACTCCCTTTACAATGGATCAAACTATTGAGAACAAGGAAGTTCTTCAGAGATTCTTCGGGCGATTGTCGGCAGTATATCAGGAAATCGAAACGATCATGCTTGTTGACGTGCGAGGTGAAATTCACCATTACACCAAAGCTGCGGATAAGGTTAACACGACAATCCTGCGGGAGCAATCTTGGTACAGCCATATTCGAGAGTCGAAACAAGCAATGTTTGTTACCGCTGTACATGATAAATCTTATTACAGCATTGACAAGAGCGGGGCTGCGTTCACCGTAGGGCGGGTATTATGGGATTACGACGGTTCCTATGCGGGAATCATTTTACTTGATATGAATCCTGCTAATCTTATACAACTGAGTAAAGATTTTTTGTCAATCGGAAACCGGTACGGCATTCGTCTGATGATTACGGGCGAACATAACCAATTGATCTATCATTCGGATGCGGCGACCGGGAAAATTCCATGGCAACAAGTCATCGGCGCTGCCTACCATCCAGACGGTGATGGAGATAAAAGCGACCGGATTGTTCTTTCGCAAGAAACGGGCGGAGGGGGATATCTGATTAGTACGGAAATTCCTCTGGACAAACTGTTGGCGGGAATCAAAACCATTGAACATGTCACTTCATTGGCAATCGTCGTATGTTTGCTGTTCATTATCATGATTTCAACCATTTTCAGTTACCGCATTACCAGACCGATTCTGGATTTGCGAAGGAGCATGAAGCAAGTGGAGTTGGGAAACTACTCTGTATTAAGTCAGGTCCCATCGTCCAATGATGAAATTAGCGGTTTGATCAAGAGTTACAACAATATGATTCAGAAAAATAAAGAGTTAATCGAAGATGTTTACATCGCAGGGATAAAGCGCAAACAAGCCCAATTTCTTGCCCTTCAAGCTCAGATTAATCCTCATATGTTATACAACACGTTGGAGTCGATACGCATGAAGGCCGTTGTGAAGCGCCAGGACGATATAGCAGAAATGATCAAAAGGTTGGCGAGAATGTTCAAGCATTCGCTAGGCATGCAAATCGATCACAATCGGGTACGCAACGAAGTGGAATATGCTGCTAATTATTTATTCCTCCAAAACATTCGATATGATAACCGATTTACCTTGGAAGTGAATCTGAGCGATCAAGTATTAGACGCACAGATTATTCCGATTTCTTTTCAGCCGATCGTAGAAAATAGCATTAAGCATGGATTTCGAGATTATTCCAAACCATTAATTATTAAAATCGAGGAATCTCGTATCACTCCAAACGATGTTTTGATTCGAATCGTGGATAACGGAAAGGTGTTGACCGACGAGAAAATACGCCAAATCAATGCTAATCTGCATCAAGCTGTTGATGTGGGAGCAAGCGCGTTCGTGGACGCAGATACGCTTGAAGGTATTGGCCTGCGCAATATAGCAGAGCGTCTCAAAATCCAATATGGAGAACATTATTATATAAGAATTGGATCGGAAGAAGGAACGGGTACTTTTGTTGAATTATTGATTCCGCTCCAATAAATGACTAGCGAACAAGGAGGGCGGGGTCTGTGTACACAGTGATGCTGGTTGATGACGAGAAAGGGATCATAGACGGCTTGAAAGTGATTATCCCCCGATATTTACCGGAATGCAAAGTGGTCGGATACGCACATGACGGGATCGATGGTGTTAATATGGTGCGCGAGCTACATCCAGATATAGTGATAACAGATATCCGAATGTTAAGGAAAGACGGTCTGGAAATGGTTCAAACGCTTGTAAGCGAAGGTGTTGATTCCAAATTCATAATCCTAAGCGGTTATTCGGAATTTGAGTACGCTAGGAAAGGCATGCACTTAGGCGTCAAATTTTATTTGAATAAACCCATTGAAGAAGAGGAACTGCAGCATTGCGTTAGAAGTATCATTCGCGAGATCGAGAAAGAAAGGGATAAAGAAAAGACTCCTGAACAAGTAGCTAGTCCAGATATCCGTGTGGAGGAAGACGATACTGTCTTGAAGAAGAAGGATGTGATCGTGGAAATCAAACAGTACATCTTCGAAAATTTTGACAAAAACATTAGTTTAGCAGATTTATCGAATCGTTTCTTTATCAACTTACATTATCTAAGTCAACTGTTTAAAGAGAAGACGGGTCAGACGTATCTGGAGTATTTAACGCAAGTCAGAATCGAGCGCTCGAAGGAGCTACTGGAGAAGACCGAACTAAGGATTTATGAGATATGCCAAATGGTAGGTTATACAGATACGACTCATTTTTCGAAGCTGTTCGAAAAAGCGGTAGGTTGCAAGCCGAGCGAGTACAAAAGAATGAGAATTAGAAAATAACAAACCTGCTCTGTGGAGCAGGTTTGTTTTATCCTACACTCTAGATCACACCCATTATGACGACGAATGTCTTACAAAGCCTTACACACAGATGGATTATTCAATAAGATCTTCGATATTTAGAGTAGTACCATAATAAGTAGCGTACCCATAGCTCTTAGGTAAGCCGTCAACATCGATATCAAACAATAGATTTGTAGGTGACAAATAGGAGCCGCCTGACGCGAAAGTCGCTCTGATATTCATTTCCCCCTGTCTTAGGCCTGTTGCTTGTAAGTTAGCTTCATATCGAGTTACGCCTAAGAAGTTAAGTTTCATCGTTTCAGTCCCATTGTAATAACTTAACCCATCATCACTATAGTTTACGTACTCAATTTTCGATGATGTAGTGTAGTCTGGATTAAGCGTGTTTTTATATGACATTTGTCCAGAATGATTGCCTTTAATTTTCACATCCATATTAAGATTCATATTTGTGCTATCTAGTACGGTTAGGTCTGAAATGCCATAGGGAATATTTTCAGTCGTTGTTTGAGCAGGCACAGGGGCATGCGGTTGATAATCAAGAAGCGTCACTCTTTGAAGACGTTTTGTATTCGTGCCTTTGTACATTTCCTGCCACAATGCGTGCTTACCATCTGGATGCCACGACATCGGAGAGGTGAAAACCCAATCCTCATCCGTATTCAGCGGAACTCCCTTATATCCTGGTTGGTACTTAGAACGATTAATGTCAATTAGAACCGGCCCAATGCTGCCTTCCCTAAACTGACGAACGTTCGAAATGGAGTACGTATAAAGAATTCCATTTAATTGCCCTAGGTTTAGTGCACCGTGAGGTCTAGGAAGTAATCCGAATATAGCAGGATCAGTTTGTTCGGAGAATCTGGTACTCATCACGATACCTAGACGTTCATCTGGGGAGAATATAGTCGTTTCGTCGTAGCCTGGGGTATACGTAATTTGCGTCAAGTTACCAGAATCTAGGTGTTGGACAATGGAATCCGTTGTACTTCTTCCAAGTGCGCCTACAAGTGATATTGCGTTTCCTCCCTTTACAAACTGTTTTACTTCTCCTCCTCGTATCGTATTCGGAATAACAAAGCCTGGGTTATTCGGATCATTCCTAAAGGCTTCTACCGTACTAATAATCTGAGGGTTATTTACTACATATTTATCTGTATCACGTACCAGAGAACCGAACAGAACTGCAGATCCAGTCGCACGGAGTGTCGTCCAACTAATATGCGTATTGTCAGGTGCAACAATGACTTCAGACCACGTTTTGACTGTCATTGGGTTATTTTCGATGATGGATGGGTATTCGATAGGAATTAATTGCGTGCTAGAGCAATTGTCTAAACTCTGTGCACACTCCAGAACATAATCCCCAATTAATACGCGCGTGTTATCACGAAACGGAATATATCGGAGTCCGCCTGACTTCGGTCCTACGGGGATCAATCCGGAGAAAATGGTCTGGAAATTCGTTCCGTCATGATTAAGAGTAGCGATGTTTGTATAGTCAGGTACAGTGAGATCAGCCGCCGTCTTGTATGCAATTATAATTTTTCCTGAGAAAGTGTAATAAGCTTCCCGGAGGATTACATGACTAGGTAATGGAATAGTATTTATTTCAATATCTCCGATCCCATCTGAATGGGGGAGGAATAGGCTGTTTGTTGATTCGCTGGTGGCTGATGCACTTGTGGCCAGTGATAAAATAAGAAATATCATTAGCATGACAGTGAATAATTTTTTCTTCATCATATTCGCCTCCGATTGTTAATAGCTCTTACCTAAGAGTAGACCAGTCGAGTGAGTATAATCCAGTTTGCCCCCCTTTCGCTGCGTATTAGGATAGAAAAATCTTTATGTCCAGTTATGAATCCGCTTTCACAAGCATACGTGTCACTCTTTAATCGTTCAATGGGTCAATTTTAAGCGTTTACATGTCATTTTTTAGGTATTTTAACTGGTAATTAATCTCGAAACAAAGGAAGTCGTCAAAACGGTATTCAAAATGTCGTGAGAGTGTTAGTGCCCTAACGAATTTATCTTTATTATTGGAGGTATCAAGGAATAAAGGGGAGTTTTTCATGATTAGAGAAAACCTCAACCGTTCTTGGGAGTTCGTAAACGGGAAACCGTCCTCGATTCCAGGATTCGGAACCAATCAATCTAAAACGGTTAACTTGCCGCATGACTTCATCATCGAGACTGAAACATCTCCGGAGGTACCTGGTGGTTCGTTAACGGGCTATTACGGAGGAGGCGTTGGCACGTACACCAAGTTGCTGGACATTCCCGAAGATTATGATGGTAAGCGGGTTCTTGTGGAATTCGACGGCTCTTACATGAACACAACCGTCACCTTGAACGGACATACTGTCACAAAGCAGCACTACGGCTATTCGCCGTTCCACGCGGATCTTACGCAATATATGAAGCTGGGGAAAACGAATCGTCTGGCGGTTACCGTCAACAACGGAGCGCAGCCGAACGCAAGATGGTATACCGGGGCAGGTCTTTACCGCCATGTAGATCTTCTGTGCGCGCCGAAGATCCACATTGCGCCGTGGGGTATTTATGCCCATACTTCACATATTGTAAACGGCACCGCGTTTGTTACTGTAGAGACGACCGTCGAGAACCATACGGCCAATAACGTAAACGTATGGGTGGATCTTAAGATCGAGAAGGAGAATGGTGGTCAAGTAGGAGGCACAGGCAAAATCAAAGTTCACATTCCCGCAGGCGAGAAGGGAATCGGCCGTGTGCTGGTCGCGGTGGAGAACGCCGATCTGTGGGATATTGATTCGCCGAACTTGTACCGCATAACAGCTCAATTATCCGATCGCGAGTCAGTGCTTGATCAAGACAACACGCTTTTCGGAATCCGAACGATTTCCGTCGACGTTAAGAATGGTTTCATGTTGAACGGGCGCACGATTAAACTAAAGGGCGGCTGCGTGCATCACGACAACGGCATCCTTGGCGCAGCGTCGTTCTATGACAGCGAATACCGCAAGATGAAGGTCCATAAGGACAACGGATATAATGCGATTCGTTTCGCCCACAATCCGATGGCGAGAGATATGCTGGAAGCATGCGACCGATTAGGCTTGCTCGTCATTAATGAAGCGTTCGATGTCTGGGTCATGGAGAAGAACACGCATGATTACAGCCAATACTTTGAGACCGATTGGAAAGCGGATATGGAAGCCTTCATTCTGCGAGACCGCAATCACCCTTGTGTCATTATGTGGTCGACCGGCAACGAGGTTCCAGAGCGCGGGGGCATGTCGGATGGCGCTGTATGGGCAACGAAGCTAGCGGCTTACGTGCGTGAGCTTGACCCGACACGTCCGATTATCAATTCGCTATGCTCTTTCTTTAACGGACTTGACGATGAAGATCAAGCTAATTTTTTCGAAGGGCTAAGACAACAGACGATGAAAGTCGGGGGAGTGCAAAATCTGGATTCGGAATTCGGCAGAAGCGTGTGGCCCGATTATACCGAAGCCTTCTGCGCCCCATTGGATGTCGTTGGATATAACTATTTGAATTATCATTTTGAAGATGCAATCACAAGATTTCCGAACCGGGTCATCTGCAGCACCGAAAGCAAGCCGATGGAGATGGATATTTACTGGCAAGATGTTGAGCGCTTCTCTCACGTCATCGGCGATTTCAATTGGACGAGCCACGACTATCTTGGCGAAGCTGGGATCGGCAAACAATTGTACGTGAATCCGGATGAGGTTGCACAGGCCGCTATGCGGGTTCATATGTCTCCTTATCCGTGGCGTACTGCCTACGACGCCGATTTCGACCTTTGCGGTTTCGAGCGACCGCAGCTTGCTTATCGCAGAATCGTATGGGGTTCGAGCGAGACTTTTATCGCTTCGCATAACCCGGCTAACCACGGTAAGATTGAACTTCTAGGCAGGTGGGGATGGCCGGATTGCGAGAACGCGTGGAGCTGGGTCGGCTACGAAGGAAAATCGGCGAAGGTTGACGTCTACTCGTCAGCCGAGGAAGTGGAATTGAGTCTGAACGGCAAGAGTCTCGGAAGAAAACCAGCTGGTCGAGACAATAGGTATACGGCTCAGTTCGAGCTTGCTTTCGAGCCGGGAATCTTGGAAGCCGTAAGTTATATAGGCGGCGAGAAAGTCTCGTCTGACCTGCTGAAATCCGCTGGTAAGCCTGCTGGCATCAGAATTAGCCCTGATAAGACGGAGCTCGCAGCAGACGGGAAGTCGCTAGTTCATGCAATCGTGGAGATTGTCGATGTAGAAGGCAACCTCGTTCCGACAGCCGAATTCAAGGCAACTGCGGGCGTGGAAGGAGTGGCTACGCTTGCTGCGTTCGGCACTGGTAAACCGCAGACGACCGAGAATTATACTAAAGGCGAGTTTACGTCCTATAAGGGCAGCTTGCTTGCGATTGTCCGTGCGGGTTACGAAGCAGGTACAGCCGTACTGACGATCAGTATGGACGGACTTAATGCTGTCTCTGTAGAGATTCCAGTACAAAGCATTTAATAAGCAGCTGAGACAGCCGCCAAACGATATGATCATCAGGACGGCCATCTTGCTTACAGAGAGGAAGATTGCAATGAAAATTATTCGACTTAAAACAAACCGTATGACGAACCCGTTAGGCTTCACGCTCGACAAGACGCGGTTCTCCTATGTTGTTACGGAGACAGAGGCCAAGAATCAAACCGCCGCGCGGTACGAAGTATCCTTGGATGAAGCATTCTCTAACGTCATTTATGATAGCGGCAAACGCGACGATATTGATAGTCTCGCGTTCGAGCTCCCGACCGAATTGCAGCCAAGAACACGCTACTACTGGCATGTTGAGGTTTGGGCAGACAATGGTGACCATGCCGTCAGTGAAACCGCCTGGTTCGAGACGGCCAAACTAGACGAACCCTGGAACGGATTATGGATCGTCCCCGATCTGGATAAGGATGTGCATCCGGTGCTCGGACGTACATTCGAGTTAACCGGAGAGGTGGCTTCCGCTCGTGCCTATGTCTGCGGGCTTGGTCTTTACGAAATGCAAGTTAATGGGGTGAAAGCCGGCGATGAGTATTTTGCTCCTCACTTTAATGCTTATCAAAAATGGCTGCAATATCAAACCTATGATGTGACCGAAATGCTGTTCAATGGTGAGAATCAGGTGTCGATAAGTCTTGGAAATGGGCTGTATAAGGGAAGGTTTGGTTTTGATGGTCATGCGGCTGAATTATACGGTTCAGAATTTGCTCTGTTATGTGATATCGTAGTAACCTACATCGATGGCTCAACGGTTGTCATTTCTTCGGATCGTTCCTGGACGGCAACGAAGAGTAAAGTAATGAGCGGCAATCTGTATGACGGGGAAGTGTACGACGCGACCTTCGAGTCCTCAGAATCCTTCGCAGTACGGGAAGGGAATCTGGGATATGAGCGGCTGAAAGCGCGTCTTAGCTTACCGGTCGTTGTTAAACAAGAGATTACGCCAATCGAGGTCATTCATACCCCGGCAGGAGAGACCGTGCTTGATATGGGGCAGAACATGGTCGGCTGGCTTCGTTTCCGAACCTATGCACCTAATGGCACCGTTATTCGGCTGCAGCATGGCGAAGTGCTGCAAGACGGCAACTTCTATCGGGAGAACTTGCGAACGGCCAAAGCGGAATATATATATAAAGCTGACGGACAAGAAGCAGTTGTACGCCCCTACTTCACGTTCTACGGGTTCAGATACGTTAAAGTCGAAGGTTGGCCGGGTGAGCTGAGCATCGAAGATTTCACCGGCTGCGTCATCTATTCGGATCTCGAGGAGATCGGGACGATCGAAACGAGCGACCCGAATGTGAATCGACTGTTCCAGAATGCGTTATGGGGTCAAAGAGGTAATTTCCTTGATCTTCCTACAGATTGCAATCAGCGAGATGAGAAGATGGGATGGACAGGGGATGCGCAAGTATTCTCCGGAACGGCATGCTTCAATATGGATTCCTATGGTTTCTACAGGAAATATGGGTATGATATGGGCAAGGAGCAGGAAGACCGCGGCGGATGGGTTCCGAGTGTCGTTCCTGCCGTTAATGTAAAAACAGGCGGTTCCAGCGCATGGGCTGACGCGGCTACCATAATTCCTTGGAACGTGTATCTCCACTACGGGGACAAAGCCATCCTGGAACAGCAATTCGATAGCATGAAGGGCTGGGTCGATTATATTATCCGGTCCGATGAGCAAGCAGGAAGCAGGAGATTGTGGACGACTGGATTCCACTTCGGCGATTGGCTAGCCCTTGATGGAAGCGATCCGGGCTCTTCGATGGGTGGTACCGATATCGACTTTATCGCTTCCGCCTACTACCGGCATTCTTCGCAGTTGGTGGCGAAGGCGGCGCGAATTCTTGGAAAATCCGAGCTTGCGGAGTATTACGGACGAATTTCTGATGAAGTGAAGGCAGCGATCGAAGACGAATTTTTCTCGAAGAACGGTCGATTGACGATTAATACGCAAACCGCATTTACCATCGCGTTACACATGGACCTCGTCCCGGATGCTTTCCGAGCAAGGATCGTTGAAGGTTTGCGCAATCGGCTTCATTTGGATAGGAAGCATCTTAAGACCGGCTTTGTCGGCACGCCTTACCTAAGCCGCGTCTTATCAGAGAATGGATTCAGCGACCTTGCTTACACGCTGCTGCTTAACGATGATTATCCAAGTTGGCTTTATGCCGTGAAGCTGGGAGCCACTACGATCTGGGAACGTTGGAATTCGATCCTGCCAGACGGTAAAATCAATCCTATGGGCATGAACTCGCTCAATCATTATGCGTACGGTTCGATTGCAGAATGGATGTACCGTTCTATTGCCGGCATCAATCCGACGGAAGATGCGCCAGGCTTCCGCCGTGTCTTATTGTCGCCTCAACCCGATCTGAGGCTGAAGTGGGCCAAAGCCCAAATCCAATCTGCCGTAGGACTTTATGAGAGTGAATGGAGCATCAGCGGTGAAGGTCATCTTTCCTATCGATTCGTCATTCCGTTTGGCGCCACGGCCTCAGTCAAGCTTCCTGATTCGGACATCACGACGATGATTATTAACGGTCAAGAAATTGGGGAGAGCGGAATTGAGGGCATGCAAGAAGGAGACAAGTCCCTCTTGGAATTGACCAGTGGAGTCTATGAAATCAAATATGTTCCAACTAAAGAATATATGAAGCGTTTCAGCTCAAAGACACCTTTGGCTGAGCTTATGCGCAACGAGGCGGTTCTTCGGAACGAATCGTTGATGGATCTGATGAAGAAGGTTCTCCCACGCCGTATGGAGCATAATCCGGATGAGTTCCTCACGGCCATAGGAGATGCATCGCTCCGTAGTTTGTCGGGGCACTTCCAAATGGATACAGGGGTTCTCGATCAGTTGGATGAGCGATTGAATGCTTTACCGTTGAATGAGGTTAATAATATTGAAAAATAAGATGGAAATTGGTCGTGAAAGCGTTATCTAAAAAGTCGTCAAAGTGTTAGTTGAGGTTTCAAGCCAAAAGCTATACTAAGAGAGCAAACCAAGATAACCAAATACACGGGGGGGAAGAAAATGAATCGGAAATTCAAAGCATTCAAGATTTTGCTAGTCACGGCTCTCTTGACGGTTATACTAGCTGCTTGTTCGTCTAACAATGGCAATAATGAAAGCAACAGCAGCAATGCAGGCAACGGGGGCAATCCGACAAACGATGCGGGACAAACAACAGAAGGTTCGAATGAGGCCATCAAAGATCCATACGATCTCACACTTGCGCTTCCTATATTCGGGGCTGTTCCAGCAGATATTGCGGAGGTTCAAGCGGAAGTCAACAAAATTACGCAAGCGGAAATCAACACAACGGTTACACTGCTTCCGATCAGCATCGGTGCTTGGGGTCAGCAGCTTAATCTCATGAACTCTGGCGGAGAAAAGTTGGATTTATACTTTACTTTTGGGCAAGGTTATTCTTATGCAGTGGCACAAGGGACAGTCAAGGAACTTGACGAGCTGCTTGCGAAATACGGGCAGGGAATTGTTGAGGCTGTTGGTGAAGACAATATGAAGGCTGCCGTAATTAATGGAAAAATATATAGCGTGCCTGTCACCGGTGTTTATGCGTCGGTACCTGGGATCGCGATGAGAAAAGACCTAATCGAGAAGTACAATATTGATATTACTTCCATCAAGTCTTTGCAAGACCTGGACAGCATCTTCCAGACGATCAAGGACAACGAGCCGAACATAGCGCCGCTCGCGAGCGGTCTATCTTCGCCGCTGGAATTCTACCGTTCATTCGACCGCCTTGGAGACCGCTATGGCGTACTGCCGGGATATGATAATGGATTTAAGATCGAGAACTATTATGAGTCTGCGGAGTATGCAGATCTGTTGAATATGGCACATAAATGGTATAAAGCCGGCTATATCAACAAGGATGCTGCTACAACTCAGACAAATCCCGTCGATCTAGTTAAAGCTGGAAAGGCTTTCTCTTATATGATTAAGAGCGAGCCGGGAACAGAAGCAGGAAATAGCCGACAAGCAGGGACAGAAGTGGTTGTAGTCAACTTGATGCCTAATGCCTACTCGACGACCAGTGACCTCCTTACTGGATTGTATTCGATCGCCCAGCATTCAGAGAATCCTGAACGTGCGATGATGATGCTCAATCTAATGTATACGAACAGCAAACTCGCTAACCTGTTGGTGTGGGGAATCGAGGGCAAGCACTACGTTAAGACATCGGAAACACAGATTGAGTATCCAGAAGGCATTAATCCGTCAAACGTAGGGTATAACATGCAAGCTTGGCTCCTTGGCAACCCGCTCATTACCTATGTTAATAGTTCACAAGCAGCGGATCATTGGGAACAAGTGAAGGAATTTAATGCGAATGCTGTTAAATCGAAAGCGCTTGGATTTGCTTTCAACCAGGACCCTGTCAAGAACGAAATAACGGCTTTGAATAACGTCGTTGAACAATATCGTAAAGTGCTTGAGTCGGGGACTGTTGATCCTGCCGATAAGCTCAAAGAGTTCAACGATAAGTTGAAGGCTGCAGGACTTGATAAAGTCATGACCGAGAAGCAGAAGCAACTGGATGAATGGGTAACTGCTAATCAATAATGAACGAAAAGCGCCGGATCTCTAGTAGCAGAGATCCGGTTTTTTTTATTTATATGAATACCGTAAAAGAAACTTCAAACCGTCCCTAAAGTCGTGAAACCGTCATTGAAGAAGTCGGCATACCGTTAGTTGCACCAATACCAATCCCTTATGATTAGGTTAATGAAGACATCATTAGACATAAGAAAGAAGGGACTAAAAGATGGAACAAGCCGCAGCAGCGGCGGCCGTGCAAGCGGAGCCGAACAAGAAGAAAAAGAAGACCATTCACAAAAAACATTTGCCATTGTTAATTATGATGATCCCAGGTCTTCTCTATTTGCTCTTCAATAACTTTCTCCCCATGCTGGGAATCGTCATCGCCTTCAAGGATATCAACTTCGCCAAAGGTATCCTTCAGAGCGATTGGGTAGGTTTTGACAACTTTGAATATCTGTTCAAAACGTCGGATGCGTACATCATTACGCGCAACACGATTCTCTACAATCTCGTATTCATCATTCTAGGGACCGTTTTGGCCCTTGGCTGTGCGATCTTGTTGAATGAGATCAAGAATAAAGTGCTGCTTAAGACATACCAGAGTCTTATTACATTGCCGCATCTCATCTCCATGGTCATCGTCAGCTACCTTGTGTACGCGATGCTAAGCGGAGAGGTAGGCTTTATCAATCGAACAGTGCTTCCATGGCTGGGTATTGAAGAAGGCATCTCTTGGTACAGTGAGGCGAAGTACTGGCCCGTCATATTGACTTTAGTCCATTTCTGGAAGGGTGTCGGTTATTCCAGCATTGTCTTCTTCGCGGCGCTGCTGGGCATCGACGAAGAATACTACGAAGCGGCAAGACTGGACGGTGCGAGCCGTTGGAAGCAGATTACCCACATCACTCTGCCGTCGATAATGCCGATCATCATCTTGATGTCGCTACTTAGCGTAGGGCGGATCTTCTACTCGGATTTCGGTTTGTTTTACCAGGTGCCGATGAACGCCGGAGCATTGTTCGAGACGACGGCGACGATCGATACGTACGTGTTCAGAGGGCTCTCTGGCGGGGGCGACATGGGAATGTCTACCGCGGCGGGTGTTTATCAGTCCATCGTCGGATTTATTCTCGTCGTGCTGGCGAACTATTCGGTGCGTCGTTACAGCAAAGACAACGCATTATTCTAAGGAGGCGTCATGTTGAAAACGGAAAGCAAATCCATAACCTTAATAAGTCATATCGTTATTTTCCTGTTCGCAGCAATTTGTATTATACCGCTCATTCTGCTGATTTCAGCTTCCTTCACGGATCAGAACGCGATCGTGGCGCACGGTTATTCGTTCTTCCCGCAAGTGTTCAGCACGGCGGCATACGATTATTTATTTGCAAGAGGCGCGGATATCGTAAGGGCGTACGGCGTCTCGGTATTCGTAACGGTGTTCGGAACAGCCGTCGGGGTAGCGATCACAACACTCATTGCCTATCCGCTCTCGAGAAAAGAGACACCGTATCGGAACTTGATTATGTTTCTTGTATTCTTCACCATGCTGTTCAACGGCGGGCTTGTGCCTACGTACCTCGTGTACACGCAGCTCTTTGAGATTAAGAACACAATCTGGGCGCTGATTGTTCCTGGATTGCTGACAAACGGATATTACATGATGATGATGCGGACTTTCTTCCAAACGACAGTACCATCGCCCTTGATTGAGTCCGCGCAGTTGGATGGCGCAAGCGAGTACCGAATCCTTTGGTCGGTGGTGCTTCCGCTCTCGACACCCGTTGTGGCGACGATGGGAATGTTCACGTCCATCATGTACTGGAATGATTGGCAGAACGGCATGGTCTATATTACAAAACCTGAATTTTTCAGCATTCAGAATTTGCTGAACCGCATTATGCAGGACATCCAGTTTATTACAACTAACATGCAGGCGGGCCAAGGCGAAGCGATGGCGATCATGCCGACCGATTCGGTCAAGATGGCAATGGCGGTCATGGGGGCGCTGCCGATTCTAATCGCGTACCCGTTCTTCCAAAAGTATTTTATTAAGGGGATCATGGTCGGCGCAGTAAAGGGTTAATTAATATTAGCGTAGCTACGCCACAACTTTCATCTCGAGGTTGTGGCGTTTTGACCTTATTTGCTTGTATGATGGAACGGTAAATCCATTCAAAGGAGCAGATGCATTGAATATTCGTAGTTGGGGACAAAGGCGAGGTTCCTTGAGGCGGAAGCTGATCTTAAGTGTGCTGCTCATGACGATTCCGCTAGTTGGAATGCTCTTGTACAATAATTTTTATGCCATTCATGTTGTTCGCGGTCAAGTCGCCGATTCGTATAATAAGATGCTGACGCTCTATATGAACCAGATCGACACCGGTTTGAACGATGCCGATGCTTATATGAATACGATCGGCGGCAGCTCAAGCTCCGACTTGGTGTCGCTTGGCCAGGCGAAGACGGATACGGAATACTTCAGCGCGAAGGTCTATTTGTATAATAAGTTGACCAAGGAGATCGTGCTTTACGATTCGATTAATTCTTATTTCGTATACCAGGCTGATCGTCAGGATTTTATGGTTGTATCGCAAGGAAATATTCCTTATGAAGAAATTGATCGAGTCGAGAGTCATGTCGTAGCGTTGATGCAAGAGGGACGAATTGCTAAAGGAACGTCTGTGAAGAGATGGCAGCACCATCATATCGGACAAGATGACTATCTAATCGACATTATTCAGTCGGGCAATGTTTTTATGGGTGCTTTGGTGAGAACTGATCGGTTGTTAAAACCTCTCAATTCCCTTCAGATCGGCGTTGGGGGCTCCGTCCTGCTCGCAAGTTCGATAGGCGATCCCATTACGGGAATGGATAAGAATACATTTCAAGGAATCGAACTGCAACAGCAGAAGAAAGACTATTACCTATCCGGCTCCAAGGAAAAGTATCTGGTGGTAGGTGCTCCTTCCATGCGGGGTGATTTTAGTTTGATTGCGCTCATTCCTGATCAGCATATATTGGCTAAGCTTCCGTATCTTCAGTGGATTATATGGCTGATTACGGCTGTCACTTTGCTATTTGTTCCAATCGGTTTATACGCTATGAGACAGTCTATCTTGGTGCCATTAACCCGGATATTGCTGGCCATGAAGAAAGTCAGAAGCGGTGATTGGAGCAAACGCGTGGACTTGCATCAGACTTCGGAAGAATTCAGGCTGTTAGGTGAATCGTTTAATGCAATGATGACGGAAGTTGAGATGCTTCGCGTTAACGTTTACGAAGAGCAGCTTAACAAGCAGAGGGAAGAGCTGCAGAGGCTTCAACTTCAAGTGAACCCGCATTTCTTCTTAAACGCGCTTAATATCGTTTATAACCTTGCTAAAGTTAAAAATTTCGAACTGATTATGCAAATGACGATGGCTCTGATTCAATATTTCCGTTTTCTGTTCCGCAGCAACACGTCCTTCGTGAAACTTAAAGATGAGCTTGAACATACACGAAATTATTTGAGCATTCAGATGTTGCGATTCCCTGGGCAATTAACATGGCAAGTCGATTCCCCTGACTATTTATCGGATGTGCCGGTGCCACCGCTTTCCATACAGTCATTCGTCGAGAATTCGATCAAATATGCGGTTACAATGGAAAAAACCATTCACATAGCTGTTCGCATCCGATTTGCTGACGAAGAAAGCGGTTCTCATATCATCATTCGAATCGAGGATTCGGGTAAAGGATTCGCCGACGACATCCTAATTGAACTGCAGGCTGGACGAAGTGTTCAGAATGAGCTGGGCGAACATACGGGGATATGGAATGTGCAAAGGCGTCTAAGGCTGTTATACGGTGAACAGATGACCATTCGCTTCTTTAACCATGGAGAAACAGGAGGCGCGGTAGTGGAATTAATCCTTCCTACTCGCGCGGAGATGGAGGAAACGACATGACCTATCAGATGCTGCTGGTTGACGACGAAGTTCATGCCATCGAAGGTGTGAAAGCCGATCTGGATCTTGCGAAGTTAGATATCACAAATTTGTTTACGGCATACAGCATGCGGCAAGCCATGGACATTTTCGAGAAGGAAGTCATAGATATCATGCTTTGCGATATTGAAATGCCGCAAGGCAGCGGGATGGAACTGGTTGCCTGGGTGAGAGAACATTATCCGGATACGGTAACAATCTTCCTGACAAGTCATGCCGACTTTAAGTATGCCAAGGAAGCGCTGAAATTAGGAAGTCTCGATTATCTGCTCAAGCCTGTTCTTGCGGATGACTTGGAACTTGCAATTCGGGAAGCGCAAAGCGTCATTGACCTTAAAACCGAAACAACCCGGCATACCCACTCCCATCAATTGTGGACGAAGCATCATGCCTATATCATTGAGCGTTTCTGGCTCGATCTGATCAACCAGTCGACGCCAAGCCATGCTGACGCGGTTCGGGAGCAGGTGGAGCGGCATCATATCCCGATTACGGAAGGATCTGTCTTTGTTCCGATTCTAATCGCGGTTCAACGTTGGAACAAACCTTTAAATCGCAGGGATGAGAAGATACTCGAATACGCCCTCAAAAACTCCGCCGATGAAATCATCAAAGGCAGCCATTCCAATGGAATATGCTTCCCTCTCGAACGGGGGATGCTGCTTGTTGT
The DNA here is from genome assembly GCF_037167145.1 of Paenibacillus sp. YIM B09110. Taxonomy (NCBI): domain Bacteria; kingdom Bacillati; phylum Bacillota; class Bacilli; order Caryophanales; family Paenibacillaceae; genus Paenibacillus; species Paenibacillus sp. YIM B09110. Next base: position 93,220 of record NZ_JBANSP010000012.1, read on the forward strand.
CTTGGCTGTCGGTGGAGATCCCGAAGAGGATACCACTTCATTCGTCGATGCATGCAGTAACTACATTGAATCTTGCCATCAATATTTTTACTGCGATTTATCTTGTTATGTGGGTGGAGGAGTTCAAGCGCATGAAATGGCCGAAATGGTGATGCGTTTAAGACAACGCAATACCAACAACGTAGCATTCGTTAATCAGGTATTTGCCGACCCCTATTCATGGCAGACGATTCAACCTGTCAATTTGCCAGCGCTAAGTAACATCGCTTCCTTGTTAAAGACGGGAACACAGGAAGCCGTCCTGCGCGAAGTCGATAAGGTTCTTGGCGATCTCGTTCGCAACCAGGAGATGGATGCTGAAGTTCTTCATCAATTTCATCAAGATTTTATGCAAGTGCTTTACTCGTTCCTGAACTTTAAAGGGGTTCAAGCGCATCAATTGTTTGGTGACGTAATATCAAGACGGTTATCCGAAAAAGCAGGGCGGTCCGTAACCGACATGATGGGTTGGGTTCATCATGTCGTGAGCAAGGCCATGAAACAAGCGGATGTGGTTAACGAGACCGATACCGTCATCGAAACCGTTAAACGCTATATTGCGCATAACATGGATCAAGACATTTCGCGGGAGCAGGTGGCAGAACAGGTTTTCCTAAATCCCGACTACCTGTCAAGAATATTCAAGAAGGAAACGGGATCTTCTATTTCGGACTATATTCTTCTGGAACGAATTAAGCATGCGAAGTCGTTATTATCCGAGACGAACATTCCGATCAGTTCGATCGCTTCCGCGATCGGGTATACGAACTTCTCTCATTTCGCTAAAATATTCAAAAAATATGTTGGAATCGGACCAACGGAGTACCGAAGCCAACACGGGAATACAAAATAAAAAAGTCGTTAAAGTTCCATCAATATAGTCGTCAAAGCGTTAGACGTTCACAACGTAATTTCTTACGATTGTATAAAAGATGGGAGTGATCTTATGCAACAACTACCGGACAATGTTAGTCAAGTTCTAATACATCTCCAACAAAGGCATCGGACACAGCGATTAGCCAATTTTGTTGAATTGAACAAGAGCGTGGAAAAAGGCGGTATCTTGTTTATCGGCGATTCGATTACGGAAGGTTTCCCGATTCATGAGATGTTAAAGTGCGGCAAGGCGATGTACAATCGCGGTATCGGAGGCGACAAAACGCAGGATGTGTTGAATCTCATGAAGGATATCGTATACGATTTAGAGCCTGCGAAAGTATTTTTGCTAATCGGAACGAATGACCTGGGTTTTGACATTAAACCGCCTGTAATCGTTGAGAGTATTAAAAAAATCGTTACGAACATTCAGCAACACTTGCCGGCAACCAAGCTCTATTTGCAATCGATCTACCCTGTTAATCAGTTATTCCCTGCATCGCAGGCGGGATTGCGGAACAACCATGATATTCAGCGAATAAATATTGAAATTCTTGAAATCGCATCAAATGATCAGATCTCTTATATCGATCTTTATCCAAAGTTAATAGATGGGGAAGGCTTGCTTCACGAAGAATATACGTATGACGGTCTTCATCTAACCATCAAGGGGTATGAAGTTGTAAGGGAAGAAATTCAAAAGTATCTATAAGAAAAGGCAACTCGGGAAAATGACCTGAGTTGCCTTCTTCGTTATGCAGTGAGTTGTTCGTATCGCGTTTAATAAGTCGTGAAAGCGACAGTCATGTAGTCGTCAAAACGTTAGTTTGCAAGAAGGGCAATAGCTAAAATGATAATAGGGACTTAAAACCGAACTACTATAGGGGGAAATCCACAATGACGCTTCAATTTCCTAATGGATTCTTGTGGGGAGCATCAACTGCTGCCCATCAGGTAGAAGGCAATAATATACACTCTGATTTTTGGGTTATGGAGAATTTGGAAGGATCTATGTTTAAAGAACGCTCGGGTGATGCTGTCAAGCACTACCGCCTCTTCCGCGAGGATATCGCCATGATGGCTGAACTGGGGCTGAATGCATACCGATTCTCGATCGAGTGGGCAAGAATCGAGCCTGAAGAAGGCGTCTATGACGAATTGGCTATCGAGCATTACCGGAACGTTTTGAAGGCTTGCCATGACAACAATATTACGCCGATCGTGACGCTTCATCATTTCACGACTCCGGTATGGGCCATTCGCTCGGGAGGTTGGGAATCTGAGGAGACACCTGCACGTTTCGCTCGTTATTGCGGTAAGGTTATGAGCGAGCTTGGTGAATATATTCCTTACGTATGCACGATCAATGAAGCGAATATCTCAATTGGCATTGCCAAGATCATGAAACGCCACCAATCGGGAGGCACAGCCCAAGTCGGCATCAACACGGATATGGCAGCTCGTATGCAGACGTATATGGTGGAAGTAAGCAAAGCCTTTGGAGTACCACCACAAGAAGTACACTCCTTCCTCGGTCCGCGTACAGAGAAGGGATTGGAAGTCATCTTTCAGGCGCATACAGAGGCAAGATCGATTATTCGGCAGATCAGTCCGCATACGCAAGTCGGCATCACCATGTCCTTGTACGACATTCAGAGTATACCTGGCGGTGAAGAGAATGCAGCGCATGCCTTGCAGGAGGAATTACTGCAATTCAAGGAGTATCTGAAGGACGACGATTTCTTCGGCTTGCAGAACTATACTCGTTCGGTATATGGACCAGATGGCATGCTACCGGTTCCGGATGATGCGGAGAAGACCCAAATGGGAAATGAGTTCTACCCGCAAGGGCTGGAGGCAGTTATCCGATGCATCTCGAAGCATCTGGATAAGCCGATCTTCGTCACGGAGAACGGAGTGGCTACAGAAAATGACGAACGACGCATCGCTTTTATTGATCGTGCCCTAAGAGGTGTTCATGCATGTATCGCTGATGGAATTCCGGTAAATGGTTACATGCACTGGTCGTTGCTTGATAATTTCGAATGGCAGCTTGGATTTTCTAAGCGTTTTGGACTTATTGCTGTTGACCGCGCGACACAGGTGAGGTATCCGAAGCCAAGCGCCAAACATTATGGAAATATCGCCTCAGCGAATGAGCTGGCAGACAAAGGAGCTAGATAAACATGTTATATCCTATCGTAACGGAAACTCGCAGCATTATAGATTTAAGCGGTATTTGGAATTTTAGTCTCGATTCAGGAAATGGCTTTCAAGAAGAATGGTATAACGACTACCTGAAGGATCCGATAAGCATGTCCGTTCCGTCTTCTTATAACGATGCAGGGGTTACCGCTGACATCCGCAACCATGTAGGATGGGTCTGGTATGAAAGAGACTTTACGGTGCCGAACCTATTGTTCACTGAACGAATCGTTCTTAGATTTGGTTCAGCCACTCATAAGGCACAGGTATATGTGAACGGGAAGCTTGTCGTCGAACATATCGGCGGATTCACGCCCTTCGAAGCTGAGATCAATGCATACCTTCAAGCAAGCAAGAATCGTCTAACAGTCGCGGTAAACAACATCGTAGACGAAACCACGCTGCCAATGGGAAGCTATAGCGAGATGGAAATGCCTGGTGTGGGCAAGATCGTCAAAAACAATCCATACTTTGACTTCTTCAACTATGGAGGCCTTCATAGACCCGTCAAGATCTATACGACCTCTAAGGCGGCCTATGTTAAGGATGTAAGTATCGTAACGGATCTGAATGCGTCGACCGGGACTGTTCGTTATGAAGCGGCCATCGAGGGTCATGCACAAGTCAAAGTGACCTGTATTGATCAATCCGGTGCAATCGTCACAGAAACGCAAGGGGAGTCCGGAACGATCACGATCGATAACGTGAAGACATGGGAACCGCTGAATGCCTATTTGTATCAACTTAAGCTTGAAATCATCGAAGATGGACAAGTCATCGACGTTTATGAGCAGCCTTTTGGAGTCAGGACGGTACAAGTTAAGGACGGTCAATTCCTGATTAACAACAAGCCGTTCTACTTTAAAGGCTTTGGGAAGCACGAGGATACCCCGCTCAATGGCAGAGGTCTGAATGAGGCCGCGAACGTCATGGATTTCCGTTTGATGAAATGGATGGGCGCCAATTCCTTCCGCACGGCGCATTATCCATATTCAGAAGAAGTTATGCGGCTGGCGGACAAAGAGGGAATCGTGGTCATAGACGAGACCCCTGCCGTCGGGTTGCATCTTAACTTTAATGTGGCTCCCACGCAAGGACCCAAGAGGAAAACATGGGAAGTATTGAACACCCAAGAAACGCATCAGGAAGTGGTGCGGGAGCTTATCGCTCGCGACAAGAATCATCCAAGCGTAGTCTTGTGGTGTATCGCCAACGAGCCGGCATCCGAGGAAGACGGAGCAGAAGAGTACTTCCGTCCTCTTGTGGAATTAGCTAAGGAGCTTGATCCGCAGAAGCGTCCCGTAACGATCGTCAATATTATGATGGCCACCCCGGATAAGGATAAAGTAGCTGAACTAATCGATGTGCTGTGTCTTAACCGGTATTATGGCTGGTACGCGTTCGGAGGAGACTTCGACACGGCCAAGGCTTTGCTGCGGCAAGAATTGAACGGCTGGCTCAAGCGTTGTCCTGGTAAACCCATTATGATGACGGAATATGGCGCAGATACAATTGCAGGTCTGCATGATGTAGATCCTGTTATGTTTACCGAAGAGTATCAGGTTGAGTATTTGCGTGCGAATCACGAGGTGTTTGATGAATTCGAGCATTTTGTTGGGGAGCATGTATGGAATTTTTCCGATTTCCAAACGAGCCAAGGTATTATTAGGGTTCAGGGGAATAAGAAAGGTATATTTACGCGTGAGCGCAAGCCGAAGGCTGCCGCCCATGAACTGCGCAGCAGATGGCAAGCGATCCCGGATTACGGCTATAAATCAGAATAGAGACTTCGGAAAATGGAGGTTTTAACATGGTGAAATTAAATGGCAAAGTAGCAATTGTGACCGGAGCAGCATCGGGCATGGGAAAAGCCATTGCCGAGCTCTTCGCTGTAGAAGGAGCAAAGGTCGTCGTATCTGATTTGAATCTTGAGAATGCGAATAAGGTTGTACAAGGAATCAGTGAGAAGGGTGGCAAAGCGATTGCGGTAGCTGCCAACGTTGCTGCTGAAGACGATGTTCAGCGGCTGATCGATACTGCGGTAGACGAATTTGGATCTGTTGATATCTTGGTAAACAACGCAGGGATCATGGACAATTTCGTTCCAGCAGGAGACCTCACGGATGAACTTTGGGAGAAAGTATTTGCTGTCAATTCTACGGGGCCAATGCGGACGATTCGCAAAGTTCTTCCGATCTTCACGGAAAAGAATGCGGGAGTTATCGTTAATATCGCATCTGCTGGGGGGCTGTTTGGTTCGCGCGCAGGCGCCGCGTATACGGCTTCGAAGCATGCCGTTGTCGGGTTAACGAAGAACGTAGGCTTTCAATATGCCAAACTGGGAGTTCGATGTAACGCGATCGCTCCTGGTGCTGTGAATACAAATATTTCCGCATCCCTTACCGCCCCGAACCCGTTCGGTGCAGAGCGTGCGATGGCAGGGATGGGCATCAATCCAGGACTGGGTGAACCGGAAGATATAGCTAAGGTTGCACTGTTCCTAGCCTCCGACGAATCTAAATTCGTCAATGGCACGGTCATTACGGCAGATGCCGGCTGGACGGCTTATTAATAAAGTATGGTAACAAAAGACGCTGGACTCAACGAGTCCGGCGTCATTATTTGAAGAAAAGTCATATCAATCCTTATAGAGGAAGAACACAGTTTAACTCCCGATATCTGTCTTTCGTTTTGGCGAGGTTCATAAGAATCGTTAAAATTGGACTAGGCATGATAAATAATTGGATAGATAAAGCAGAAGGAGGAGTTTGGAGTGAATATCGGTAGTGGAGAGAGCCATGCTGCGAATATTGATTTGGGCAACATCAAGCGTGGGCCGATCGTCGCAGCGCTTATTATTGGGGCTTTCGTCGCGATTTTGAATGAAACGCTGCTCAATATCGCATTTCCTGATCTGATGGAAGAATTCAATATTGCGGATTCGACTGTGCAATGGTTGGCAACGGCCTACATGCTGGTCGTCGGCATGCTTGTGCCGGTTACAGCGCTATTGCAGCAGTGGTTTACAACAAGACAAATGTTTATTGGGGCAATGGTGCTATTTTTGACTGGTACAGTCATCAGCGCGATTGCACCGATATTCGATGTGCTGCTCGCCGGACGCGTTGTCCAAGCGTTAGGCACTGGATTGATGATGCCGGTCATGATGAATGTTATCTTGACCATCTTCCCGCCGGAGAAACGCGGCGGCGCTATGGGCATGATCGGTCTCGTCATCATGACGGCGCCTGTTATTGGCCCCACATTGTCGGGACTAATTGTTGAGCATCTGTCCTGGCGCTGGCTGTTTTATATGGTCATTCCGCTCGCCGTGTTTTCGGTAGTGTTTGGTTTGGTATTTATGAAGAACGTAACGACCCTTACGAAACCACGGATTGATATTTTATCGATCCTGCTGTCCTGCGTCGGCTTCGGAGGCATTGTATACGGATTCAGCAGTGCAGGCGAACGCGGTTCGTGGTCGGATCCGATTGTCGTGTGGAGCTTGGTTGCCGGCGGCATCAGTCTTGTATGCTTCGTATGGAGGCAGCTTGTTTCGAAGGAGCCGATCATGGATCTTCGGGCTTTCAAGTACCCGATGTTCTCGCTCGTTACCGTATTGATGCTCGTCATGATGATGTCGCTCTTCTCGACGATGATTATGCTGCCGCTCTTCATGCAGCAGGTATTGCTGCTAACCGCATTCGCATCGGGATTGGCGTTAATGCCCGGAGGCATTATTAACGGGATTATGGCGCCGGTGTCTGGCCTCTTGTTCGACAAATTCGGTCCTAGAGTGCTGGTCATTCCCGGCATCGCGCTTATGTGTATCGCGTTATGGCTGTTTATGGGCATTGAAGCGGATTGGACGCAGGGCCGGATTGTTTTCATTCATGTCATTATGATGCTCGGCATGTCTTTGGTCATGATGCCGGCGCAAACGACCGGCTTGAATCAGCTCCCTCGTCATCTATATCCGCACGGGACCGCGATTCTGAATACGCTGCAGCAGGTGGCAGGCGCGATTGGCGTAGCCTTGTTCATCAGCATCATGTCGTCGGGAGCCAAAGATTACATGAAAACATCGCCCGACCCGACCTCGCCGCTCGAAGGCATTCAATCGATGGTGGCGGGTCTGCACAACGCCTTCTTCATTGGATTATGCTTAGCCATTCTGGCGCTCGTGATCAGCTTCTTCATTAAGCGTACCTTCGCACCGAAGGAAGGGAATACGGTACACGTAGCAGTCGAGAAGGATAAGTAGAATAAGAGCAGTGGATATGAACTAACTGAGAAGTGAAATAGACGTCGACCAGATCATGGTCGACGTTTTATATATGTTGTGATTTATACTACATATGCAATATCCCTCGCTCCATAGCCGTAACGACTGCCTGCGATCTGGAATCCACTCCCAGTTTGTTATAAATATTCGTGAGATGGGCTTTGACGGTGCGTTCGGTAATGCCAACGTCATAGGCGATTTCCTTGCTTTTGAATCCTCGGGCGACACACTTCAAAATATAGATTTCTTTCTCCGTCAGCTGCGGTTCTTCCTTATTATGCGGAGCTTGGGAGACTAGAGAGGATTGCTGTTCACGGACGGCAAGCACTCGTGCCATAATGTCTGACGACAGTAGAGCTTCTCCGCGTACGGCCGATTCGATATGGCGAAACAAGGTATCCCGATCGGTATCTTTCAATAAATAGCCTTTGGCTCCTAGTGCCAAGCCATTGATCATCAGATCGTCTTCGTTGTACGTCGTCAATATAATAATGGGAACAGAACAGTTGTTGTCTTTCAAAGCCCGCATGGCTTCCAGACCGCTCATGACGGGCATGTTCAAGTCCATCAGGACAACATCAGGGTGAACCTCCTCGATCAGGCTGATCGCCTCTTGGCCGTTCTTTGCTTCACCGACAACCTGAAACTGCTCGCTCGTTTCCAAGATCAGCTTCAAGCCTTCCCGGACAACGAAATGGTCGTCAACAATTAAAATGTTATAAGGGGTCATTTGGAGTCTCCTTCATGAATGGCGGTCTCAACTTTAATGCTCGTTCCCTCGGCGTTGCTATGTATTTTCATCTTCCCCCCAATTAACCGTACTCGTTCTTGGATGCCTAACAAGCCGTAATGACCCAGTTCATTACCGATTGCACCGGCATGGAATCCGATCCCGTTGTCTCTGACCTCCATGTTTAACTGCCCATGTTCATCCGATAGGCTTACCCATACCTTGTCCGCCTGGGCATGCTTGGCGATATTGGTGAGACATTCCTTCACAATGTGCTGACTGTGCTCCATTAATGTCCTGGATAGACGTTTAGTTAGTTTAAGATGGAGAAACACCAGGATACCCGTAGCATCTTTGAAATGTTGTACTTCGCTTTGAATGGCGTCTTTCAAATCAATCTCCGATGCGGATTTGGCCCGGAGATTGTCAATTGCCAGCCGTGCCTCTGCTAAAGTTCTGCGAGCCTGGGCCATAGACTGCTTGATGATTTCATGGGCACGCTCTGAATGATTTTTGTCCATGTGGGCATTTGCAGCCTCTAAGCGCATAATCAAACCGGCCACGCCTTGTGCAAGCGTATCGTGTAGATCTCGGGCCATGCGCTGCCGTTCATTGGACAATGTTAACTCCTCAACCTTCTGGTGAGCCGCCTCCAGATCCCGCAGGAAGCTCTGGGTTCTAAGCCGTTCGTGAACCTGTTGGAAGAACAATAGCCCATATGCCAATACAATGACAAGCATAAGAACGAATAGAGGCAATAAGAGGATAAGGCCATCCAGATCATCAACGCTAAGCGCGGCATCAAAGAAGAGAACCAAACTGATCAGAACGACAAAGCCCATTCTTTTTAACCGATAGGAGAACCCCAAGCTTTGGGTGATCAGTACCGGAAGCAGCCCGAACAGGACAGCTTGGTAACCGTCGGGCATCAGTATCGCGCAAAAATAGATCAAGAGGCCTTGTCCGGAAAAATAAAACCAAAAGTATTTATCCTTAATTCGATACGAATTCCAATGGAGCCACACATGAATCGCAAAAAGGGCGGAAAATACCATGCTTGACAATATGAGAACTTCTGTATAAAACTGCATCACGACTGTCGCTGCATAAACGATCAATATCCAAATGAATATCGGCAATCGGGAAGCGAATAATTCATTGGTTAGCCGTAGTCCTTCTTTCTTCTCCATCATTTAACGACGCCTCCTTATCTTCTATTATAAAGAACTGCGCTCCGATCTGGAAATGTACGAAGGTACATGTACTTTCGTGCATGGAAGCTCCCACCCGTTAGGACGATGTTGCCTCTCTGCATAAATCATACAATTAACGCAGAAACAGATAAGTTGTGATGGGAGTGGAAAGTGTTATGGCAAAATATTTATATCGGTTAGGTTTATGGGCGGTTAGCAACCGGATCAAGGTTATGGTTGGGGGCTTGCTCGTTCTGCTGCTTACAGCCGGAATGGCATTGACGATTGGCCCGGCATTTAATGAAGCAACATCAATCCCGGGGCTCAAATCGCAAGAGGCCTTAGAGCTTCTGAGTCAGGAATTTCCGTCGCCGAAGGAAGATGGCGGCCAGATTCAGATGGTGTTCAAGGCACCCGATGAAGAGAGCTTGTCTTCAGAGTCCGCACAGCAGTTCGTAACGAAAAACTTGGCGCAGGTTGCAACGGATGCGCAAATCAAATCAATCGTAAGTCCGTATGAGAATAATTCGATAAGTTCTGACGGGAAAATAGGATATGCCACCATTACTTATAAGGTACCAGGAGCAGACGTATCCGATGATTCGAAGAATCATGCCGCTAGAGTTGCGGAGTCGATGCGAGGTGAAGGCTGGCAAGCGGAATTAACAGGCTCGGGTTATGTGAAGATGGCAGCAGGGGGTTCGACGGAAGGTTTAGGCATACTCATCGCTTTTATTATATTATCCGTTATGTTTGCTTCTTTTCTGACGGGAATTCTGCCGATTATATCGGCAATCATTGGACTGATCATCGGTCTAATGTCTGTGCTGCTCGGCTCGAACGTTATGGATATGTCCTCAAGCTCCTTATCGATGGCCGCTATGCTCGGCTTGGCCGTTGGCATCGACTATGCGCTCTTCATTATATCCCGATATCGTCAGCAGCTTGCTGAAGGGTACAGCGTAAGCGAGTCCGTTGCGATCGCGAACGCGACAGCCGGCAGCTCTGTTGTATTCGCTGGAGTGACCGTTATTATCGGGCTTGCGGGACTGGCGGTTGCGCAGCTTCCATTCCTTACTGCAATGGGCATTGCAGGCGCCTTATGCGTATTTATGGCTGTTCTGACGGCGGTTATGATTATGCCGGCACTGCTTGGCATTCTCGGAGAGAGGGTAGGACCTAAGAAACAGAATCGACTGTTCAACCTATTCAAAGTTAAATCCAAATATAAGAACGAGGAAAGTCGCTGGGGCAACTTCGTAACCGGCCGTCCATGGATCATTGTCATTGCTTGCGTTGCCTTGCTCGGTACGCTCGCCGTTCCGTTCTTCCACATCAATCTCGGAATGCCGGATGACGCGCAGAAGTCGACAGAGAAGACGGAGCGACGCGCCTATGATTTGCTTTCCGAGGCTTATGGAGTAGGTTATCACAGTCCGCTTGTTATACTGGCAAAGACGGATGGGGGAGACGAATCTTCGGAACAATTGGCGAGTGTCAATGAATGGTTGAATGCTTTCCCTAACATAGGGACCGTTGCCCCTGCCGTACTTGGTCCGTCCGGGAAAGTAGCTTTGATAAGTGTCGTTCCTGCTACCGGAGCACATGATGTGAAGACGAAGGAGTTGGTGCAACAGATTCGAGACGCGGCTTCTGACATTCAAGTACAAAATGATGTCGAGGTTCTTGTGACAGGCAGTACAGCGGTTAGCATCGATATTTCCCAAAAGCTGAATGATGCGCTGCCGAAGTTCGCGATCGTTGTTGTGGGACTAGCCTTTGTCCTGCTGGTTGTGGTGTTCCGTTCCTTGCTCGTGCCTATCAAAGCGGTTTTGGGCTTTGTCCTTTCACTGGCAGCTACACTTGGATTCGTTGTATACGTCGTCCAAGACGGAAATATGGGCAATTTGTTCGGCTTCCACGCTTCGGGTCCGATTCTGAATTTCCTCCCGATTATCGTAGTGGGTATCTTGTTCGGACTAGCCATGGACTATGAGGTATTCCTGCTTAGCCGAATGCGCGAAGAGTACAAGCATACCGGAAATGCCCGTCGTGCTGTTCTAGCCGGCATCAAGCATAGCGGCGCGGTTGTTACCGCGGCAGGATTGATTATGGTTTCCGTATTTATGGGCTTCATGTTGTCCGAAGAAGCTATCGTAAAGTCGATGGGCTTCGCGCTCGCCTTTGGGATTCTATTTGATGCTTTTGTCGTGAGGATGATGCTTGTGCCGGCCGTTATGACGATATTGGGCAAGTCGGCTTGGTATTTGCCGCGATGGCTTGATCGCATACTCCCTAATTTGGACATTGAAGGCGAGTCCGTAATGGAAGAAATGAAAATGAAGAAACAGGCGGATCATCCTATGCTTGAGCAAGTAAAGGTATCGATCGAGCGGACTTAGCACATGCAGACAAGGCATCTGAACTTACGGATGCCTTGTTTGCATGTGCTCGCTACCTCTCTCTCATATAGGCATGAGGGGTTTTGGAGTAAAACTTCTTAAACACTTTATTAAAGTATGGATAGTTGGCGTATCCCAATAGTTCGGCAATTTCATTGTAACGGTAGAGATTGCTTCCCATCAATTCAATGGCTAGTTCCATTTTAACCAGGTGGATATAGCCGGTAATGGTCTGACCTACCTCTTCACTGAACCTTTTCGAGAGATAACTTCGATTTACTTTTGTTGCGACAGCAACATCCTTGGAATAGATAAATCTAAACTTGTTGTTATGAATATATTCAATCGCCATCTTAACAATAGGAGAGTAGCGCTTGATGGAATATTGATTAATGGCTTCAATAAGCTCCTCTACAAATTGAATATGACAATTGGTTAACTCTGCATTGTCATGGCAATGCGCAATCTGCTTGTAAATTGTTTTCTTCTTTATTTCCGCTACATCTTTGGGTAATCCGTTTTGAATCGATATGGAGACAAAAGAAGTGATCGTTGAAGCCATATAAAGTTTTAAAATATTCACATCTTCTTCTTCAACTAAGATTTTAATATCTTTGATCTGTTCCGCATTGGAAGCTACCCGCCGTACTGCTTCGATATTTAATGTTAGAAGCGCATCTTGCAGGTTTATCATGAGCAGCGTAATTTTTTCGGAATAATCAGTTGCATATTCGGAACGAATGGAATGTTCTCGTAATAAATCTGAACTATTTTTCATGTTTCAATTGTACCATATCAAGCAACAATTTATCTTGAAAAACAACAATAGTGTAAGAGTTGTAACTATAATTTTTCTAGAATAGTAGTGTAAGTATTATATCTTGATGGAGGAATTCATGATGATTTATAAAGATGCTAGCAAGCCTATTCAAGAAAGAGTCGAAGACCTGCTTGGGAGAATGAAGCTGCAAGAAAAAGTAGCTCAGCTGTATTGTACATTGGCGATGGGCGGGGCTGAGAATCTGGATGGTATGAAAGAAAGCATACCGAACGGTATCGGCACCTTAAGTTATTTGAATCTCTCTTTGACCGGTAACACTCTTAAGGATATGGATACATTAAAAGGAATACAAAGGTATCTTGTCGAGGAAACCAGATTGGGGATTCCGGCGCTTGTTCATAACGAAGGGATAGCCGGTGCTCAAATACCGAGTGCCACGACTTTCCCGCAGTCCCTTAATGTTGCTTCAACATGGGAACCGGAATTAGCTAATAAAATGGGTGATGTCGTTAAAAAGCAGTTAATGGCCTTCGGCATCAGGGGCGTACATTCGCCCCTGTTTGATTTGGGAAGAGACCCGCGATGGGGCAGAATAGGTGAAACTTACGGAGAAGATCCTTATTTGGTTGCCCAAATGGGAGTAGCTTACGTCAATGGTGTTCAAGGTGACAGTGAGCTTATGGCTGCGGCAAAACATTTCGTAGGTTATGGAAATACGGAAGGAGGACGAAATGGCGGCGAGCAGCAAATAGCGGAAAGAAAGCTGCTGGATACGTATTGTTTTCCATTTGAGGCAGCCATTCATGAATCAAACGTGATGGGGATTATGAATAGCTACGGCATATTGAACGATCAAGCCGTTTCTACATCAAAGTGGCTGCTGACCGATATCCTAAGAAATAAATTAGGATTTAACGGCCTGGTAGTAGCTGATTATGGCAGCATTAGCCATGCACATGCACGGTATAAGGTAGCTCAAGACAAGAAAGAAACAGCAGTATTGGCTCTCCAAGCTGGAATGGACGTCGAGCAGCCGAGTAATACATGCTATCAATATTTGGTTGAAGCCGTTGAACAGGGAGAATTGGAAGAAGCCTATATCGACCGTTCGGTGAAACGCGTTCTTGAGACCAAATTTATGCTCGGCTTATTTGAAAATCCTTATGAAACAGGCGATTTCGTTGAAGAAGTTAATAAACCGGAGTACGCAGAGCTGTCACAAGAAATTGCCGAGAAATCGATTGTTTTGGTGAAAAACGAAGATCAAATTTTGCCGCTGAAAAAGAAGGTGAAGATTGCTCTAATTGGCCCGAGTGCGGATAGCAAAATCAATATGTTTGGAGGGTACTCCTCTGTAGGTACAGCCAGTACTACCAGTGGCGACTTTGACCGTTCGGAAGAGGATAATTTTCTGAAAACCGCATATGACGCCATGATTACAGAATACAAGGATGTGTTAAAGAAAAGAGGCATCGTGTTTGAAGATCAGCCTTCACCGGAGCAGAAAGAAATGATTTTGGCAGGCTTGAGGAACAGTACTGCAAAGTCGAATAAAGAATATACGACCGCAGAAAACTTTGTTGAAACCTATTATCCGAATTGCAAATCAGTGAAAGATGTGCTGGAGGAAGCGTTTGGAGAGGAAAATGTTTTGTTTGCCAAAGGTTGCGACATCATGACGGTCATTGATGGCGGCATTGAAGAGGTCAGGAATACTGTCCAACAAGCCGATCTCGTCATCGCTGTATTAGGCGGCAAAGAAAGCATGAGAGCAACGGATGCAACCGCAGGAGAAAATAAGGACAATCTTAACATCGATCTGGAACAACCGCAGCTAGAGATGATGGAAGAGGTATTTAAGCTGGGTAAGCCTGTCGTTTCCGTTATTATTGACGGCAGACCGTTAGCTTTGCCTCTGATCAACGCGAATAGTAAAGCATTGCTGTACGCGTGGCTTCCGGCACAAACCGGGGCGCAGGCTATCGTCAACATTCTTACAGGTGAATGCAACCCAAGCGGCAAGCTGCCAGTGACGATCTTAAAGGATAAAGGCCAAATTCCTATGTATCATAGCAGACTGCCGTTTTTCGTGGAAATCAATGATTGGGCTGAATACATTGATCATGACATGAACAAGCCGATGTACCCTTTTGGACACGGACTAAGCTACACCCAATTCGAATACAGCGATCTAAGTTTGGATTCAACGGTTCGTCCGGACGGAGCAATGAAGGTGTGCTTTAAAGTCAAAAATAGCGGGCAGTACCGAGGAGACGAGGTTGTTCAGATTTATATCAGAGATAGTATTAGTAGTGTTGTAAGGCCTGTTAAGCAACTGGTTGGATTTGCTAGGGTAAGCTTGGGTGTGAATGAAATGAAAGAAGTAACATGCGAGGTGGACATGAGGCAGTTAGCTTTCCATGACTTGAATATGGAACAGGTTGTGGAGCCTGGGAAAATGGAAGTGTTCATCGGCGCTTCATCCCAGGACATTCGATTGCAAGGTGCATTTGAAATCGTTGGCGAGAAAATGATTGTGGAAAGAAAAGTGTTCTCGTCCAACGTATCCGCAATCAATCTTTCTTAAGCAAAAAGCTCCGGCAAGCATCATTCAAGCTTGCCGGAAAGCCGATTCAGGCGACCGTGACGAAGCCCTTCAGCAGTACTATTGCGCATATTATCAATTCTATATCTCATGCGGCTATAAACGTGCGCAGGACATTTTAGACAATCAGAAGATAACGCGAAGTTCATGCTGATGGTGAAATTTGGACAAGGTTTGATATATAATTAGACAGATAAAGATGAAGGGGGAGTTAGGAGTGAATGTAGGTAGTACAGAGAACAATGCTGCGAATATCGATTTGGGCAACATCAAGCGGGGGCCGATCGTTGCAGCACTTATTATCGGGGCTTTCGTTGCGATCTTGAACGAAACGCTGCTCAATATCGCGTTTCCCGATCTGATGGAAGAATTCAATATCGCGGATTCGACCGTGCAATGGCTGGCAACCGCGTATATGCTTGTCGTCGGCATGCTCGTGCCGGTTACCGCTCTATTGCAGCAGTGGTTTACGACAAGACAAATGTTTATTGGGGCAATGGTGCTGTTTTTGGCGGGTACCGTCATCAGCGCGGTTGCGCCGATATTCGATATATTGCTTGTCGGACGCGTCGTTCAGGCGTTAGGCACCGGATTAATGATGCCGGTCATGATGAACGTCATCTTGATTATCTTCCCGCCTGAAAAACGCGGCGGCGCTATGGGCATGATTGGTCTCGTCATCATGACGGCACCTGTTATCGGACCGACCTTGTCGGGACTAATCGTTGAGCATCTGTCTTGGCGCTGGTTGTTCTATATGGTCATTCCGCTTGCCGTGTTCTCGGTAGCGTTCGGATGGGTGTTCATGAAGAACGTATCGACCCTTACGAAACCGCGGATTGATGTTTTATCGATTCTTCTGTCCAGCGTCGGCTTCGGCGGCATCGTATACGGATTCAGCAGCGCGGGCGAACGCGGTTCATGGTCGGATCCGGTCGTTGTATGGAGCTTGGTCGCCGGAGGCATCAGTCTTATATCCTTCGTGTGGAGACAGCTCGTAACGAAGGAACCGATCATGGATCTTCGGGCCTTCAAGTATCCGATGTTTTCACTCGTCACCGTATTGATGCTGGTCATGATGATGTCGCTCTTCTCCACGATGATCATGCTGCCGCTCTTCATGCAGCAGGTGCTGCTCTTGAGCGCATTCGCATCGGGATTGGCATTAATGCCCGGAGGCATTATTAACGGAATCATGGCGCCGGTATCTGGCGTTTTGTTCGATAAATTCGGCCCGAAAGTACTGGTTATTCCCGGTCTCGTACTCATGTGCGTTGCGATATGGATGTTTATGGGCATTGAGACGGATTGGACGCAGGGCCGCATCGTTACCATTCACATCATCATGATGCTGGGTATGTCTATGGTCATGATGCCGGCGCAGACGACCGGTTTGAATCAGTTGCCGCGCCATCTCTACCCGCACGGGACTGCGATTATGAATACATTGCAGCAGGTGGCAGGAGCGATCGGTGTGGCGTTGTTCATCAGCATCATGTCGTCGGGAGCCAAAGATTACATGATTACATCGGCCGACCCCACTTCGCCGCTAGAAGTGCGTCAATCGATGGTTGCTGGTCTGCATGACGCCTTCTTCATTGGTCTATGCTTAGCTATACTGGCGCTTGTAATCGGCCTCTTCATTAAACGTACCTACGCACCGAAGGAAGAGAATGCGGAACAGTCTTCAACAGCGAAGGTTTAGTTGCAAGGAACACAGCCAAAAAGCCTCGGCAAGCATCATTCATGCTTGTCGGGGCTTTTTTTCACTATTCCTCAAGTCATTAGTGACAGATATTCGAATGCCGTTGTTCCATAAACGCTTTTAAAGTGTTTATTTAAATGGGTTAAATCAACAAAACCGCATGCAGCTACTGCTGAATATACATCTCTATTTGCGACGATTATCTGTTTTGCGCGTTCGATCTTGCAGTTAAGAAAGTATTGGTAGGGCGAAATTCCGGTATGAGCCTTGAACAATCGGATAAACTGAAATTTCGACAAATGTAGCTCTCTACAGATATCGTCAAGTTTAAGAACCTGTTCCAAGTTGGCATGAAGCATGTCCTTTGCACTTCTAATGAGAGTGCTATCTCTCTTGCCGTCTGTAGAAAAATTCGTTTGCATAAGGTTATCCGTGAGGGACAAGAGCAATTCGCTGCATAAAGCCTCATCTTTTTCGCTTAATATCGCATGAGAAAGACGTAATATCCGTTGTTCAAGCCTATGATCATACACAATAGGAGTTGAGAAACGTACAATCTCTTTCTTGTCTGTAGCCTCTAAAAGTAATTTTGGCTCGATATATAACATGATATAATCAAGCCCTGTCTTATCATGAGCCATTCCGTCATGTGCTTGTTCTGGATTAAAAAGCATAATTCCATTTTGATAAGATAACTGAAGACTGCCCTCCAAGTTATAATGCTGTACGCCGCGCAAAGTTACGCCAATTGCATACTCCTGGTGAGCGTGCTTTTTATACTTGAAGTCAGAAATGCTTGCTGACAACGCGGTAACGCCTGCTGAATTTTTATAAACGAATTTGTCCATTCCAAAAAAACACCTCGCGTAAGCTTGCTTATATCCAGATCATGATGGCCGCATAAGCTAAAAATATGGCCATTATTACATTCACGAACCTATTATACTTCCGTATAAACGCTTTGAAGATGGTTCCGAATAAAACCCATGTCGTAAAAGCTGAGAATCCGATCATAGTTATCGTTATAATGCTTACCGTTATCGCTGGGAAGGTATTATAGTACGATATAATAAAACTTGGAATAACGGTTATTGCAAAAAGTACTACTTTTGGATTCAAAAACTGCATAAGGAAACCTGACATAAAGGTAGCTGACTGGTTTACGGTCCGATTTGATGTATCCGTTTTGAAAATTTGATAAGCGAGAAACAACATATAACCGCTCCCGATTATTTGTATAACAATCAAAATTTTCGGTATGATCGTTAGCAGCAAAGCATTCAATATAGCAGATATAATAAGCAATGAGCCAAATCCCGCAGTAGCTCCATACGCATATTTCATAGCTTTTTTTGCCCCGAATTTATTAACCGTGGACAATATGACGATATTAGTAGGCCCCGGCGTAAAAGTAGCAATTGTGCAATAAATCAAAAAAGATGTAACGTCCATGAGTGTGCTCCTTTCAAGCTCTTCTCATATCCTACATCTTATAATGAAATTCCATATAGTATATTATTGCAGATGTTTAGGCAGTGCTGAACTCTCGATAGCGAGAATTCGGTGCTGTCTTTTTTTGTTGATTCGTCTTCGAAATTGTATTTTATTTTGATGCACAAAAGACGATAATTAATTGCAACTTTTTAAGTAAATGATGTATAATGACTTACAACCGCTTACGGCATCATGAATAAGGAGGGAACTGGCATGTTTCAAGAAGAGCGGATTAACGCCATTATGGATCATTTGAAACAACACCAACGCATTGATATTAAGGATATTTGCCAACAATTCGACGTGTCCCGCGACACCGCCCGTCGGGATTTATTGAAGATGGAAGAGCTTGGTCTCATCATCCGTACGCACGGCGGGGCCGTATTGCCCACGAAAACGAAAGAAGTATACGAATATAAAGAACGTTTGATGAGAGAATCGGACGTGAAACGAGAGATTGGACGTTTTGCGGCTTCGCTCGTGAAAGACGGCGATTACATGATGATGGATGCTTCAACTACGGTCCAATTCGCTGCGGAACATTTATCTGCCGAAAACATCGTTGTCGTAACCAATTCGATCGATATCGCAGACGTATTGTCTAGAAAAAAAGCGATAAGAACCCATTTGTTAGGCGGCGAGCTGAATGCTCGGCATCGGTTTTTATTCGGGCAATCGACGCTTGATAAGTTATCCGATTATCAGGTCGACAAATTATTTCTTGGCGCATGCGGAATTACGGCTAATGGCTTGTCTTATCCGCATGAGGAAGATGGCGTTGTGAAGCGGGAGATGATCAAACGGGCAAGACAAGTCATTGTACTCGCCGACCATACGAAGTTCGGAGATCAGATGTTTTTCAAAATCGCCGACTTGGAATCGATTGATTTGCTGATTACCGACCAGAAGCCGAATCTCGAAATGATGGAAAAGCTTGTTGAACACCATGTTGAACTATTAGTCGTTTCGGAGGTAGATAATGATGATTAAGCTGATTGTTAGTGATTTGGATGGTACGTTGTTAGATCATGCGCGTCAGATGAATAACAGAGATAGAGAAGCCGTCAGAACCGCAGTCGACGAAGGCTTCCAATTGTGCATCGCGTCCGGAAGGATGTACTCCGAAATCAAGATCGTGATGAATGGTTTCAACCATAGGTATCACGCGGTAGGACAGAACGGCGCAACGGTGCATTCGCATGACACCGAGCTGATGGCATCCTCGGTTTTTGAGCCAGAAGTATCCTCCAGGCTCCTTCAAGCCACAAGCGGCTATAAACAATTCGTGAATTTCGTTAGCTGCAGTGATGATAGCTATTATATGAAGAAGCGTACGGACGCCGTGCTTCCTTACGAAGCGCGTATATTTACCGCTGGTACCGAGCATGGTGATTTGGAGGCAGATTTGAAAGAGGACAAAATAAGGTGCAGCAAGATTGCCTACTTTGGCGAGATTGATGAATTATACCGATTGAAGGCTGAATTGAACGATCAGTTTGCAGGTAAAATAGAAACGTTCATATCCGACAAGGATTGTCTGGACGTCATGCCTCTAAACGTATCTAAAGGGATCGGCTTATCGATTCTGATCAGCAAGCTGGGATTGCAGCCAAACGAGGTTGCTTGCATTGGGGATTCTTTTAACGATTTATCCATGTTTGCCCTAACAGAGCATAGTTACGCGATGAGCGGCAGCCACGCTGATATAAGGAACCAAGCAAGCCATATCGTAGATTGCGTAGCCGATGCGATAGATCATATCAAATCCTATAATCGTGCATTTGAAGGAAATACCGAAATGGTATTGCCTCCAAATGCGTAGAAAAACTCAGACATCATCTATTGATTCCCGAACTTGAAGTTCGAATCGTAGCCCTTCACCGTCTTCTTCGGATGTTGCCCGATCGCTTCGCGGTCCTCTTTAGGCAGATCGTCCATGTTAACGGTTGATCCGTCGGTTGTAATCAGATTGCCCTTCGCATCATATGGAAAAGCGCTGATCCGTCCGATCGACATGCGGCGAACTTGGCTGCTCATAATCGAGAGTCTGCGCGTCAGCTTCGGCGGCTTGGGCGCCTTGTCGGTCATTTCTTCCGACTCTTCTTCACCCGTATCCATCGACTTGGTCTGTGGTTCTTCGACCGTCTCCACATGCATATGCGCGTTTTCCTGCACCGGATTGTTGACGCCGAAGTGCGGGCCGACATCCGGTACGTTGGCGTGGAAGCTGTTGGCCTGCTTGATGAAAGCTTCGAACACAGCATTGTCTTTCGGGTTCGAGGCAAGTTTGTCCCTTGCGCTAATAAACATCTTTTGGGACGTTTCCATGTCGGTGATCAGCTGCTTCAATTCTTTGTCGGAAGCATCGCCGACTTGCTCCTGCTTGCGCTTGTCGATCTTCTCCTTGCCAGCCGTGATGAAACGGTCGGTCCATCTGTTGAAATCGGTGGACGTTTCTTTGCCATCCCTCAGTTTAAGAGCGTTGTTGCGAATATCGTTATAAGACATCCTGTGCGGCATCGCTCCGTTCATTTCCACTAGTCCTGGCTTACGGTAATCACCGATTTTGACCGGATAACCCGGATCGCGGTTCGTCGAAGCGAAGGCCGCCCGTTTGGAGGCGGTCGTAAAGCTAGGGCGCTTCACTTCCCATTCAGGCGACTCTTCTTGTTCAGAATCATCGGACTCCTCTTCCACATCGTTCGCAGGCGGCTGCGGCACAGGTTTGGACGATGAAGTGCTGAGTGTGTTTCTTTGCTTCTTAGTCGCCTGATCGCCTGTCACTTCTTCGTCCTCGGACTCCTCCTCGGAATAGTCAACCTGTTGGAGAGCTCGCTTCTTTGGCCCCATCAATTGCAAGACAGCTTGATTGCCGATCTGTTGCTGGAGTGCCAGCATGGAGGGCTTCATTTGCAAGGGGGATGCCCCGGTTTTATTTGTAGTCGATGTTTGCCCGCTCTTCGGGCGCTGGAACTCGGTACGCTTCAAGTTATCGAACCCTCCGTTTGGTGGCATACATTGACAATAGTGTACCTTGAGAAGCAGCAAATGGGCAACGGTCTCTAGTCCTTACCTTTCGTTGATATTCATGGTACGATGTTGTTCATGAAATTCGAATTCGACAATCAAAAGATAACCTTTAACGTGCAGTACGGAGCTAAAGCGAAGTTTTCGATCCAAATGGATTCATTAGGGCACATAACGGTTAAGGCGCCTAATGGTACAAGTGATGAACAATTAATGCTGGCAGTGAAGCGTCATGGACGTGCGATCCTGGATAAGCTGGATGCGATAGCTGCAGCGCGGAATGTCCCTCAGACGAGAGATTATGAGGAGGGCAAGTTCCTACACCTAGGCAACTATTACGATCTGCAAGAGCTCATAGAGACGGACGGGCTGAGCGAGGAAGAGCGAAAGGTTAAGCTGAAGAAGTTCTATATGCTGAGCTGCAAGAAAGTGGTCGGCGAACGAATCAAGATTTATCAAGCCCAGTTGAAGGTAAAGCCGAAGGCATTCGACATCGTAGAGTCGGCTACCAAGTGGGGGAGCTGCAGCTCGGATCGGAACTTGACCTTCAACTACCGGCTGGCGATGGCGCCGCTCGAGGTCATCGATTATGTCGTCATCCATGAGCTATGCCATCTGTTGCATATGAACCATGATCGCTCGTTCTGGAGAAGAGTAGGAAGCATTATGCCTGATTATAAGGAGAAGGAGCAATATTTGGAGAGGCACGGGCAAGCAATGACGCTGTGACGGTTGTCGGTATCATGCAAAAAAGGCAGCCAAGGCTGCCTTTTTAGTTGCTGTTCGTTATTTATGTAATTAAGTATCAATATGCAGATCCATGCCGTAATTCCAGTGTCCATTGGCATAATCCAAATAAATAAGGGCTTCATACACATAGGGGCCTTCCATTTCCCATTCCACAGTTTCACTCCATTCGAGCATACCGTGTACGACGGCTTCCTTCTCTCCGAGAAATACGATGCGCTCGTCGGTCAGCTTTACTCTTTCATCTGCGTAGGTATAATGTGCCTCCAAGCTTTGTCTCCAAGTGCTATGGTCGATCATGAAAGCCTTCCAGTGATCGATAAAAGAAGGCGATGTATACTGAAGCGCGAGTTCAATATTTTCTTCGTTATGAGCCTTATAGTAAGTATGTATATCTGATAATACTGAGGCCTGCTCTTTATTATTCTGTTCCAAGATTGCTGCTGCCGATTCATCTATGTCGGGAGGTAGTTCGTGAAGGAGCTCTATCACTGCTTCTCTATAAATTTTCCATTGCCCGTTTTCAAATCGAATACTGTACCAAGTTACATTTGTAGTGTTTAGTACTTGATCGTTATCGGTATACGTAACCTGAAGCTCCGCTTCATGATCGGAAGCGTAATGGATATAGTCAATCTTAACGATAAAATTTCTGGTCGGAATTTCACTAATGTATTGGGCTGCATCGGCCTCATAATCAAAATTGCGATTGTAGTAGATAAGGGTATCATCCGTGAGCAATTTCGGGCTATTCGTCAAATAATACTTCGTAACTAATTCCCGTATGGCAAGCTCTTGACCGTAACCAAACTTCACCATAGTGACAGTGCGCCGTTGTTTGTCATAATCAACATTGTATTTAGTGAAATAGCTTAGTTGACGAATGGGGAGATAGACTTGTCCGTTTAGAATAGTACCCGTTACAGGCAAATAATAAGCATCATCATCGAAGTAAATGGAATCTTCCCCGAAAACATACATCAGTTCTTTACCGTCTATGTTGCTCGAGACTTCCTTATCCGCAGAATTATATTGAACCGTATAGCCGAGCGCATTTAGAAAGGGGCGAAGCGCAACATACATAACCCCTTTTTGGATATAAGCGTCCAACTCGCCTTTGCTCTCGTTATTGACAATCAATTGAATCGGTCTTTCGTTTGCGGCAACAATACCAGGTACTGCCGCTGCAATCAAACAAAGCGCAAGCATGGTGAACAAAAGCTTTCTGAGCATCGTCGTGGTCATCGTGTACTCCTTAATCATAAATTAATGGATGTAATTTTAAAGCATATATTTCCAGTATACAGGATTAGGTATCGTTCTACTTAAAATCTTTAAGAGGCATTGATTGGACTGCAAAAGCCTACATCCCCTCATATACGAGGAGGCGCCCTTATAAGAATATGGATATGTCAGTAGACAAGCAAGCCATATTCAGGAGGTGCAAGGCGTTTGATTCCTAATGAAGCACGTGTTGCAGGGGATGTCGTCGGCAAGCTGACGGCAGGGTATCAAGGATGGTTCAGCGCAAAGGGAGATCCGTCGCCCTTCGACGGTTGGGTGCATTGGTCACGGAGAGGCGAGACGCCGAACGACACTGGCAACCTTACCTTTGACTTGTACCCCGATGTAAGCGAATACGAGCATCTGTACGAGACCGATTTGCCGCGCCTCGGCAACGGGGAACCGGCTAGGCTATTCTCGTCCTATGACGATCAGACGGTTGATAAGCATTTCGAATGGATGCGGGAATACGGTATCGATTGTGCGGCGCTGCAGCGCTTTGGGGCCAGCACAAGCGATGAGCCGAATATTTGGCGGGCGAACAGAGACGGTGTAGCATCGAAGGTGAAGGGAGCGGCGGAGAAGCATAACCGCAAATTCTATGTCATGTACGACACTTCGGGCTTGAACGCAGACACCTGGACAGATGCGATCAAGCATGATTGGACGACGAACATCGTCGGGAGCCTGCAATTAACAGACTCGCCCTCTTATGCGAAGCAGGACGGCAAGCTGGTCGTATGCATCTGGGGAATGGGCTTTACAGATCGGCCGGGAACGGCAGAGGAGTCTGCTGAACTGATCGAATGGTTCAAGGAGCGCAATATGTACGTCATTGGCGGCGTGCCGACGTATTGGCGAACGAGTACCGTTGATTCGAAACCTGATTTTCTCGATGCATACCGCCGTTTCCATATGATATCGCCTTGGCTTGTCGGACGGTTCAACGGACTCGAAGGTGCCGATCAGTTCAAGATGGACCCGATCGAACAGGATGTCAGCTTCACGCAAGGGAACGGCATCGATTACCAGCCCGTGCTGTGGCCCGGCTTCTGTTGGGTGAATCTGCATGCAGGCCCGCCGAATCAAATCCCTAGGCAGCATGGCGACTTCATGTGGAGACAAGCTTATAATGTCGCAAGTCTCGGGATCGAAACGGCTTATGTGGCGATGTTCGATGAATATGACGAAGCGACGGCGATTGCGAAGGCGGCAGTGAACGCGACGCTTGCGCCAGACAGTCCTTATTTCTTGACGCTTGACGCGGACGGTGTCGAAGTGTCGTCGGATTTCTATTTGCGCCTGACAGGCGATATTAATCGAATGCTCCGCGGGGAGATTCCGGTGACCGAGCAGCATCCAACACCTCATACGAGCTAGTGCGTGGCCTCCATCCAGCTTGCCAAGAGTTGAACGCTATGGCAGTATAGAAGCATTGAATGAACTGCAGCGATGGAGGAACTGATATCATGAATGATTTGCCCAATTGCCCGAAATGCCATTCGGAATATACATACGAGGACGGAAATCTTCTCGTTTGCCCGGAATGCGCACATGAGTGGACGTTAGAATCGGTAGAAGATACGAGCGAAGATACGAAGATTGTGAAGGACGCTAACGGAAATGTGCTGAACGATGGCGACTCCGTATCCATTATTAAGGACCTCAAAGTTAAGGGCAGCTCATCCGTGTTGAAGATCGGTACGAAAGTGAAGAGTATTCGTTTGGTCGACGGCGATCATAATATCGATTGTAAAATTGACGGGTTTGGCGAAATGAAGTTGAAATCCGAATTTGTCAAAAAGATATAGGCTGGCAGCTCATTACGAGCCACCTATCAACAGCAAGAGCTCCGACATGCTTAACGCTTGTCGGAGTTTTTTTATAAAAAACTTTACAAGATGTGTCGATTATACCGTTATTCGTTCGTCGCCTTATTAGAAGCTGGAAAGCTGGAGAGGGGATTCCATATGAACACGATTATTTCAAAAGACGGTACGAGGATTGCTTATGACAAGGCGGGGCATGGTCCAGCGCTTATATTAATAGCAGGAGCGTTCAGTTATCGAAAATTTCCCGGGCAGCTGCAGTTGGCGAATCTGCTGTCTGAACAGTTCACGGTATACAATTACGACCGCCGGGTACGAGGCGATAGCGGAGACACGCAGCCGTATGCGATTGAGCGCGAGATTGAGGATCTGCAGGCATTGATTGATGAAGCGGGCGGTTCTGCTTATGTATATGGCTTATCTTCCGGGGCAGTGCTTGCGTTGCAGGCGGCGGCGAGCGGGGTGAGCATGAAGAAGCTAGTGCTGCATGAGCCTCCTTTTGTCGTTGATACAGCAGGCTACGTGCCTCCCGAAAATTTTGCGAAGCAGGTTAAGGAACTCATTGCCGCTGATCGCCGGGCAGATACGATTAACTATTTTATGACCAAGGGTATGGGTGCTCCTTCATTTGTTGTCGGTATGATGCGTATCATTCCGGGTGTATGGCCGAGGCTCATGGCCGTTGCTCACACGCTGCCTTATGATGCCGCGCTGCTGGATGGCTACAACGAGGGCAATCCGCTTCCTGCCAAACAATGGAGCGGGGTCGCGATGCCGACGTTGGTGCTCGAAGGGACGGAGAGTCCAATCTCGCTGCGACACGGCGCGCAAGCTTTGGTTCATGTTCTCCCTAATGCGCGGCTGCTCAGTCAGAAGGGGCTTGGCCATACGAAGAAGCTTGATGCAAAACGGATTTCGAAGGAGCTTAAAGCTTTTTTTACAGATAAGAGCTAACTTAGTAGGAAGTTGCATTCAGAAGGGCCTGTCCGTATGGAATCGGCAACTTAAGAGATGCCTTCATTAGTCATTTTTTGGCTAGGTTTTTGATTTGCAGCGTGAGCTCATCGATTTGTTTTTGCATGCTGGCTATTTTTTCATCCTGCATTTTTTGATACTCTGTTTGTTCAGCTTCCGCTTGGAGCCCTTCTTCCAAAGCAAGAGCGTCAGCTATAGTGCCCAATATATCGCCAAAAGTCGTAACAGCTCCTGCAAGGATTGCGAGTTTGGCGGAATTTATTTCTATGTTGTTAGAATCTTGTCCGTTGCGACCGGGAATACCCTTGCTTTTGTTCAATGAATGGTCCTCCTTCGCATGGTTGAAACTATATAAGTTATGCTTGAATGAATTCTCTTGTGTATGCCGTTCTTCGGAATGGAAGCCGTCGGGTCATTAGGTCGCGATTCATAAAATAACCCTGCTCCAAGACTAAGCGTCCGGGCAGGGTTATTTGCGTTTTGGCGTCGATGGCGCATCCAGCCTTACGCGGGCTTTGGCCGTTCGCGCATAATCCGTGGGAGACATGCCGGTCGACCTCTTGAAGTCGCGGGAGAAATAATGGATGCTGCTGTAGCCCAGTATGGCGGCGATCTCCGTGTAATTGTAATGCTGCTCGCGAATGAGAGATTTAGCCTCTTCAATTTTCAGCTGTTTGAAATATTCGATCGGCCCCGTGCCGGTCCGGGAATGGAAAATCTCCTTCAGCCTGCTTTTGCCAAGATGCATTTCCTTGCACAGCTGATCTAGCTTCAGCGGCTCTTGCAGGTGCTCGCGCATGAAGGCGATCATTTGCTCGGCCATCTGCTCCTCCGTATTCTCGGTTTGGAACGAGGCCGGCTTGCGGGCTGCGGAGGAGGCGTCGCGGAGATATCCCTCGTCCTGCTGGCGAATGAGCTGAATCAGCAGCATTTCCAAATAGTTTCGCATGACTTGTTCGCTGGCGAACGGCGCCTCCGGATTGCTGATGAGCTCATGGGTATGCGAGCTGTCATAGGGCGGCTCGAACGAATGGAAGCCCTCCTGCAGCAGCAGAGACAGCAGATTGCGTTCCTTCGTGCCCAGCCTCATCAGCTGATTCTCGAATCTAGCCATGTGGGGCGAGGCGCATTCGAAGGATAGAACGAACAAGTTGGGCGGCTTATGCTGCTGGCTAACCTGAACGGTATGAAACTCTTCAGGCTTATGGAAAATAATCATGCCCTGCTCCAACTGATGCGTACGATCGTCTGCCCTTACCTCGACCGAGCCTTTGTCCACGTAGAGAAACTCCCAGAAGTCATGCTGCTCCCCTTCGAACACGTATCCTTTCGCGAATTCAAAATAATGAAACGAGATCAGCTTGCGAACCGCGATCATTTCTTTCAATGTATGCCTGGCGAATTCCATCTGCCGTTTCACCCCGATCCGTAGTCATTACTGTTATTTGCATTTTATCATATATCCGATTCGGCTTGTGCAAAACGAACGGCTTATTTGCTAAAGGCGAACGTCGGCGGACTTCTTATAATAAGCATTAAGAAGAGCTAAGGAGGTTGTTCGCACGATGAAAAAAGGAATAAATATTTGGTCTTTCCCGTCAGGAATGAGCATCGAGGAGAGCATTGTGCTTGCGAAGGATGCGGGTTTCGACGGCATCGAGCTGTCGCTGAACGAGACAGGGGCGCTTAGTCTGGAGAGCACGGAAGCTGAGGTGCGCGCCATTCGCCGCTTCGCCGACGATACGGGCATTGCGCTGTCGAGCTTGGCCAGCGGTCTATACTGGGATTATCCGCCGACGAGCGAGCGTCCCGAAATTCGGGGAAAAGCGATCGATATCGCGAAGAAGCAGCTGGAATTCGCCGCGGTTCTGGGCGTCGATACGATTCTGATCGTTCCCGGCGCGGTGGGCGTCGATTTCATTCCAAATGCGGAAGTCGTGCCGTACGACCGCGCTTACGACAATGCGCTGGAAGGCTTCACGAAGCTTGCGAAGACTGCCGAAGCAGTGAACGTATCCATCGGCATCGAGAACGTATGGAACAAGTTTCTGCTGTCGCCGCTTGAGATGCGGGGTTTTATCGATACCATCGGCTCGCCGTTCGTAGGCTCTTACTTTGACGTAGGCAACGTCGTTTACTCCGGCTATCCGGAGCATTGGATCTCGATATTGAACAAGCGCATCAAGAAGGTTCACTTCAAGGATTACCGCAGACAAGCGGGCGGACTGCATGGATTCGTCGATCTGCTGGCTGGCGACGTGGATTACCCTGTAGTTGTCGCGGCGCTTGAATCGATCGGCTATGACGACTACGTGACGGCCGAAATGATTCCTCCATATACGCATCATACGAAACAAATCATCTATAATACGTCGGCCGCGATGGACGCGATCTTGGGAAGGACGGTACGCTAATGCTGAATATCGGTTTAATCGGACTTGGATTTATGGGCAAAACGCACTTGGAGAACTATCTTCGCTTGGAGCGGGAAGGCGCGCCGATTCGCGTCGTCGCCTTGTGCGACGTGGATGAAGCGAAGCTGAACGGCGGCGGAGGGGGCGGCAATATCGACACGTCTTCGGAGAACGAGATCGATTACGGCCGCTTCAGCAAGTATACGTCTGTACAGCAGATGCTGGAAGCCGAGCAGCTCGACTTCGTCGACATCACGCTGCCGACGTTCCTGCACCGCGACGTGACGATTCAATGTTTGGACAGCGGCGTACATGTGTTATGCGAGAAGCCGATGGCGATGAATGCCAAGGAATGCGATGCGATGATCGAGGCTGCCGCAAGAAATGGCAAGCAGCTCATGATCGGTCAATGTCTGCGTTTCTGGCCGGCGTACGTACACTTGAAGGAGCTTGTGGAGAGCGGTAAGTTCGGCAGCGTAACGAGCGGCTACTTCTACCGCGGCGGCGGTACGCCTTCATGGGGACCATGGGTGCTGCAGAAGGAAAAGGGCGGCGGCGCGCTTCTTGATATGCATGTGCATGATACGGATACGATCAACTGGCTGTTCGGCAAGCCGGAGGCGGTATCTTGCTACGGCCGCAATGTCATACCGGGCAGCGGGTACGATATCGTAAACACCACTTATCGCTACGACGACAACAAGATTATTTCCGCGCACGTCGATTGGACGCTGAATGGCGACTTCGGATTCGAGATGGGCTTTAAAGTAAACTTCGAGCGCGGCAACATTCAGTTCGGCGGTGCCGGCGTCAAGGTGAATCCGAATGATAGCGCCGGATTCAGCCCCGAGCTTCCTGCCGACCAAGGCTATTACTATCAGCTCAAATATTTCGTAGAGTCACTTGCGGGCGGGCTGCCGATCGATACGGCGACTCCTGAGAGCACGAAGGGCAGTATCGAGATCGTAACGGCAGAGCTGGAATCGGCGGATAACCGCGGTGCTTGGGTCGATGTTCCTTAATTACAAGCCTCGTGCAGCGAAGCTAACGCCGGCTCCCCACTATTTGAGCTGGAAACGGGTCTACTCCGAGCATACCGATTACCATCGGAGCGATTGCTTCGGAACGATAATCGTTAAATGAACCTCTGAGTTTACACGTGTCACTGGTGACTGGATTTCATCCAGTCTAATTGGGTTAAATCGCCTGTTAAGTGACGCTTGAGTGGAAAACATGCAGTCAAAATCGGTATTTCTAGCCCCTAGTAACCATCTCACGTCCATTTGACTGCACAAAATCCAATCAAACTCTGATATCTTCTTGGTACTCGCCTTTTGATTGTACAAAATCCAATCAAAAGTCTAAAAGGCTAGGATTTACAAACGAAAGGACCTGGCTCTTCACTATAAAGTGAAGGCCCGGGTCCTTTTAGTGGTTACTATTTTACGGACAGTAAGCTCGTTGTGATAAAGTCCAACTGCGCTTCAAGCGACACTGGGTCATTGTAAGTGTCTGCTGCAGGATTCAGTTGGAACACGTTGCCTGCTTTAACTGCAGGCAGGCTGGACCAGAGCGCATTGTCATATACGACTTTCGGATCGCTTGTATCGCCAGACCAAGGGCAAGTGAAGATGATGTCGCCCGCATAAGTAGGTAGCACCTCCAGCGAGATGGACGCCCAGCCTGTGCCGCTGTCGATCGCTTCTTTCTGAGCAGCTGCCGGAGCTTTCAGGCCGAATTCGCCATAAATAATTTCTCCGCCGCGGCCGTAGTTATGTCCGAATACATACAGACCTTTCGAATAAGGGTTTAGGATCGATACGGTTTTGTCGCCTACAGCTTCTTGCACCTGCGGCTTCAGCTCGTTAATTTTGCTCTCCCAGTTCTCAACCCAAGCTTTCGCTTCGGCTTCTTTGTTCGTCAGCTTGCCGAAATCAACCATTTGATCCTTATAGTTCAGCTTGCCGTATTGTACGGCAACGACTGGAGCGATTTCCGCTAGGCTTTCAAGACCTTCTGTGCCAACATACGCAATGATAAGGTCAGGATTAAGCGCCAAGATTTTCTCAGGGGTAGGCTCGCTGCCAAGATTCTCAACACCGTCTACCTTTCCGTTCAGGTAAGGGTTTTGCAATGCGCCATCAAGCGCTCCGACGAGCGGGGCTTCCAGCGCTACGAAGTAGCCTGTATAGAAGGCAGTCAGATCGACGATCCGCTGTGGATTTTTTGGAACTTCTACGTCGCCGTTGCCAGCTGTGAACGTGATCATTTCCACCTCGCCTGTTGCGCTTTCGTCAGTAGGAGCTGCTGTTGGCGCAGTTGTAGGCGCTGGCGAAGCATCGCCTGCTGCTCCGGTATTATTGTTGTTCCCGCAAGCTGCGAGTACGAAAGTAACGGCCAAAGTGAGTACAAATAAAGCGTAAAAAGTTCTGTTTTTAAACAAAGTAATTCCACCCCTATGAAGTTGATATTGATAATCGTTATCACTATAGCATGGGTTTTATATATTGGCAAATACTTTGTTAAAATAGTTTCATTCGATAATTTCGCCGGTTATGGTATGTCCTATAATTGACAATTAGGGTCCGATTCTGACTACTTATTTGTTTTCCTTAATTATTCGGCTGTGAGCGCTTGCTGTTTCCGTTATAATTATTTTTAAAGATTCGTAAATGGATGCTTGGGGGACTGTCATGCTGAAAGTGATGATTGTCGAGGACGAACCTCTTATTCGCGCGGGATTGAAGGAGTATTTTCCTTGGAATGAATTAGGCATCGGCACGATCGTGGAAGCCGAGAACGGCAAGGAAGGGATCGCAACGGCGCTGAGAGAATGGCCGGACCTCATCATTACGGATATACGCATGCCGGAGATGAACGGTCTAGAAATGATTGAACAGCTCAAGCCGCTGCTTCCGAATGCGGTTTTTATCATTTTAACGGGATATAGTGAGTTTCAATATGCGCAGGACGCGATACGTCTCGGAGTGGTCAAGCAATATTTGCTGAAGCCGCTCGAATACGAGCCAAGTATGAAAGCGCTGACGGAATGTATTCATCTCCTGCAGCAAAGCCGCGAAGAGCAGCAGGAGAAACAAGCATGGCAGGCAGCTTATGAAGAACATACGAAGTGGAAGGAAAGCGAAATCGTCAAGCAATTGCTGGAGGGAGTAGATCCCGATGAGGTTGGAGCGCGCCTTCTAGAGAATGATGTTATTCAGCGGCAGCCGCTGTCGCTTTGCGTACCGATTGCCGCAACCTGCTTTGCTCGCAATAGTATCGCGCAGGGACGCAAATGGCGGGCGTTGGCCGAGCGCATTGTAGCTGAAGCGGCTGCAGCATCCGGTCAGATGCAACGGCTCATGGTTTATACGAGCAGAGGCAGGCTGTATATGCTTCTCGTCATGGAGCAGTTCGAGGACAAAGAGGTAGGGCTTGAGCGGCTAAGGGAGCAAATCGTAATTTCGCTGGAAAGAGTGAATGCCGATGCGACTGCAGCTTTGTACATGGCACTGGGACATGCTTCCTCCGACGTATCGAAGCTAGCCGACAATCTCCATGCTGCAGCCAAAGCGCTGCTGGGCAGATTCGCGGACTCCGAGCGATGGCTCATCCGAACGGAGCGATCTATCGAGGCTCCATCACAAACGGGAGCAACCGACAAGGTCATTCAATTGAGGCAGGACGATCGGAATGCGCTTCTGGCCTGCTTGGAGCAGGGAGACGGAGCGGCCGTCAAGGCTTTGATGGATAGGCTGTGCGCCCAGTCCGCCGAGGCGCTGCCTTATGTGAGCGGCGATCAATGGCTCGCTTTCATGCAGGAGATTATTAGCGTTACGCTGCGATTCGCGCATAAGCAAGGTTTTCCGATGGAGGGTGTATCCAGCGACAAGCTGCTGGAATTGACTTTCGTCGACGATTTTCGAACGTTAGACGCACTATTTAGTTACTTGGCGGCGTGGGTCATTCATCTGAATGATTTGTATGGGAAGCTGAACCATCCTGTTCAGCAAGAGAACCTGATCTTCAACCAAATTAGAAGCTTTATCGAAAATAATCTTGATCAAGATATTACGCTCCAAATGGTAGCTGATCATTTCTTCTATAACCCTTCGTACTTGAGCCGCTTATTCAAGTCGAAGCTTAATCAGAACTATCTTAGCTTCGTGACCGAGATACGGATCGCCCATGCGAAGAAGCTGCTGGAGGATCCTAACCGTCTCGTTACCGAGGTATGCACGATGTGCGGCTACAGGAGCTATAAGCATTTTGTGAAAATGTTCCGTTTCGTCGCCGGCATGACGCCGACCGATTACCGCAAGCAGCTTGGCATACTATACTAGTGAATAAGAAAGGGCAGCCCAAGGTCGATTTGACCCATTGGAGCTGCCCTTCTTCTCGCTATGTTGGATTTCTGCAGGATAGAATGCCTCTTTGAGCCCATTCCGACTTCTATAATGGATTATCGCAGCAACTTCGCTCTGTAGAGGGCTATTCGAGGCCACTGTACGAAAAGTTAATGCAGATATCCAATATAGGTTTGAAATAGCGCATCAACCGGCAGAAGTTACTGCAATGCTCCAACATAGCCCGCCCTCATCCCTACCACCTCCATTACCCCTTCACGGCACCCATCGTAATGCCTTGCGTGAACGCCTTCTGGAACAGAAGGAAAATCGCGATCATCGGAATGGAAGCGAATGCCGCTCCCGCCATTAATACGCCGTACGGCGTCGTATATTCACCTTTGAGTGTGGCAACGCCAAGCGGCAGCGTCATCATAGGCGTGGAACGAATCATAATGAGCTGGCTGAAGTAGTCATTCCAAGCGTTGATGAACGTAAAGATCGCGAGTGCTCCTAAAGCCGGCTTCAACAGCGGAAGAACGATGCTGTAATAGAGCCGCAGCTCGGAGCAGCCGTCCATCTTGGCCGCCTCCAGCAGCTCGCCGGGCAGCGTCTGTGCGAACTGCTTAACCAGGAAGATGCCGAAGGGCCAGCCGATCGCCGGCAGAATAAGCGATTTGTAATGATCGATCCACCCGAAATCGGCAATCATCGTAAATAGCGGAACGAGAATGACCTGCTTCGGAAGCGCCATAGCGGCGACGAATAAGGTGAAGATGATCACCCGTCCGGGAAAACGTTTCTTCGCCAGCACATAACCGGCCATTGAAGCAACGATACATATGCCGACCATTTCCGCCGCTGCGATGAAGAAGCTGTTGAACGTCCAGCGCCAGACAGGATTTTTGAACAGGCTTACGAAATTGTCCAAGGTCGGCTCAAGCGGAAACCATTCGGGCGGTATGGCTACCGCCACATTTTGCACCTTGAACGCGCCGGTTACGATCCAGTAAAAAGGGAAAATAAAGAATAGCGACAGAACGATCAGGAGGATATGCGATAACAGATAGCCTGGCGTCAGCTTGGTCAGCCACTTTAGCTTTTTGCGTCCGCTGCCGAAGCTTGGGCTATATGGTGTATGTTCGTAAGATTTCATTTGCGTCTCGCCTCCTAGTACTCGACATCGCTGCCTAGAAATTTGAATTGCAGGATCGAGATGATGCCGATGACGACAGCCAAGATCATCCCCATCGCCGAAGCGATGCCGAACGAACCGAGCATGAACGCCTTCTCGTATACGCCGTACATAACGGTCGATGTTGCATAAAGCGGGCCGCCAGCGGTAAGCAATTGAACGATGGCGAACGTTTGGAATGTATTGATCGTCGTAATGACGATGATGTACAGGTTGGTCGGCATAAGCATCGGCCATACGATTTTGCGGAAGATCTGTCCCGGAGTTGCCCGGTCGATCTGAGCGGCTTCGATATACGAAGTCGGGATATTGCCAAGCGCGGCAACGTACAGAATGATTGGCTGACCGACCGATGTCGTGACTAATACGGCGATAATTGCGTACAACGCCGTTCTTAGATCGCCTAACCAGGCAATGGGCTCCGCGCCGAACAGACTTGTAATGAAGTTCAGGATGCCGTAGTTCGGATCGTAGATGGACGCCCATACGACGGTGATGCTGACGACCGAGGAAACGGCCGGCAAGTAGAAGACGCCGCGGAAGAACGAGCGCGTGAACTCGCTTTTGGTATAGATCGTATTAGCAACGAAGATTGAGAATGCGATGACGACGGGAACGGTGATCAATACGATGAGAATCGTGTTTTTCATCGCTTTCAGGAACGTTTTATCTTGGAATAACTCTGTATAATTGCCCAACCCGATGAACTCGAACCGGTTCAGCGTGTAGTCGAACATACTGATATAGATGCCCTTCAGCATCGGGTAAGCGACGAATAGAAGGAAGAAGGCCATTGCCGGAAGCAGGAACAAATAGCTGACCAGCCATTCGCGCCATACGAGACGTTTGGATTTCAGGACCGCTGCGAACATATGTGATCTCTCCTTACCTCGTGATAGAAAGGGAGCAGCGCACATGGCGTGCGCTGCTCCCGGGAACGCATCGTTATTTCAGTTCAGACTTGGCTTTGGTGATCGCTTCATTCGCTTTGGAAGCGAAGTCGTCAAGCGCTTCTTTGCCTGTCGCTTGTCCTAATAAGACGCTTTGCAACGCAGGGAACCAGTGCGTGCGAATCTCGGCGTAGCCGTCCGCGATCGTCGGCGGAGCGGTGATGAATTTGCGGGCAACCTCCGCATAGGCGTATTCAGGATCGTCGTACAGACCCGTGATCGAATTGCGGACGGACAAGCCGCCGGTTTGGATCAGGTTCTTCTTGCCGTACACTTCATCGTTCGCGATGAAGTCGATTAGCTTTTTCGCAGCTTGAATTTTCGCTTCATTATCGTTGTTGAAGATCGCCATGCCGCCGAGGTAAGGCTCAAGCTTAGGCGCGGAACCATCAAGCGTAGGGAACGGCAGCAGCACTTCCTCGAACTCGGCTTTCTTCAGCGTTGCATTCTGCGCTTTCAATACGGCCGAATAGTTAATCGAGAACGCTACTTTGCCTTGCAGGAATAGATCATTGACGTCCGATGCCGCAAGCGCAGCCGATCCGGAAATGATCAGCTTATCCTTCTGAGCCTGGGCAATCCAATCGAGCGCCGCGCCGGCAGCATCGGTATTGATCGCGACAGCGCTATTGTCATCATTGAGGAAGCTGGATAAACCAAGGTTAGCGATATACGCCCTTGTGCCTTGGTCGCCGGCTTGGGACTTCGCGAAGAAGACGGACGGAATGATGTCAGGCGCTTTCTCCTTAACGGCTTGAAGCGCCGCTTTGTATTCATCGAAGCTCCAGACGCGGTCCGGTCTGTCCAGCGGAAGCAGATCGAGAGCGCCGATTTTCTCGAATACCGTCTTGTTCACGGCCATCGAGAACGGAGCGGTATTAATCGGGTACATAACCGTTTGGTCGCCGACCATGGATTGTTTCCAGAATGCTTCGGATATATCGCCGCGCACTTCGTCTGTAATCATGTCGTCGAGCGGCGCGAGCAGTCCTTTTTTGCCCCAGTCGATTACACGGCCCGGAGCGTCGTAAATGACATCCGGCGCGGAGTTGGACGCGATCGCGACATTCAGCTTCTCAGGTCCGCCGTCAAACGTAATCATTTCGAGATTTACTTTGATTTCAGGGTGCTTCTCGTTGAAAGCCGCGATGATTTGTTTCTCGTATTTGCCAACCTCACCGTCGAGCGCTTGGAAGTTGGGAAAGTTCCACCACGTAATCTCAACCGGTTCAGCGGCTGGCGGTTCGGCGCTGTTAGTAGGCGTTGCGGTACTGGTTGCATTCGGTTCTGCCGTTGTCTTGGTGTTGGATCCATTGTTGTTGGAACTGCAGGCTGCCAAAAGCATCACGAGCATGATGGTGATCAAAAGTGTTGCCTTCTTTGTTGGTGCTGCCATTCAAATTCCCCCTGCCATTATTTAGAATGAACAAGTGAAGCGGATTCATTCCTTGCCATTAAGCATAGTCGATATAAAAAAGTCGCAAAATCCCTCGATTTTGACATTGGACGTCTCGTTTTTTACCACAACAGAATGTTTAAGTGCTTTACAGCGCTAGAGCGTAAAGAAGATCATTCAGTTTGGCGATAAAAACTTCAACTAAAACGCGGTCGCTCATCCTCGAATTACTCCGATAGGAGTTTTTCTCACTTGTAATCTATATTAGCATTGCGAGCGATTGAACTGTACAATGGGCGTTAAGGAATTCATAAACATGAGGGTTGTGGTCATTGTGGGCGGCTTTAAAAGAATATCTCGGCTGTTTCAGATGAAGCATGTGAACCATCAAATATTCGTACTGATGATTTGTATCATCACGCTCCCGCTTACCGTAATGTCCGGCATCCTCTATTTCTTCTCCCTGCAGACGGTCAAGAACGAATATCAGAACAGCGCCAATCTTATTCTTAACAATTTGTCCTTTAACATCGATCAATATTTGCAAAGCATCGAGACGGGAACGCTCACCGCTCAGCTCGACAGCCAGCTGCAAGGCTCGCTCGTCCACTGGTCAAATAATCAGAACCCCGATCCAAGCGATATTAGCATCAAGTACGGCGGCGTCATCGAGCAGTTCATCAGCCGAATCGAGCTTACGATCAAGAACGTCGACAGCGTTCAGGTATTCGCGGGCAACCGGGTGTTTTATTCCGCTGACTTTAATCAAACGGATTATAATGCCGAGCATTTCTACGAGCAAGATTGGTACAAACAAACGCTTCAGTCGAAGGGTAAGGCGGTGCTGTTCGGCACGCATGCCCCGTTCCAGCGCATCGATTCGCAGGAATCGGTTATTTCGATTGCCCGGGTCATTAATAAGACGGGGACTAGAGAGAACCTCGCGGTCATTCTCGTCGACATCCGGCTCGATTCGCTGCGCGAAATTTTAAGCCTGTCCGAGAATACGAATCGAAAGTTTATTATCGTTGATGATAAAGGAAATACGGTATACTCCTCGGCATTGGTTGGGGAGGAGGAGTTGGCCGATCTTGGACAAGCGGTCATTAGCAACGCGCTTCTAAAGGATACCGGCAACTTCTACGCGTCTATCGCCGAGACGCCGTCTTACTTGAACTTCGTAACCTCCGCCTATTCCGGCTGGAAGGTCATTCAATACATCGACGAGCAGGACATGACCAAGGATGCGACGCTGTTTCGTAAAATATTGCTCGGCGTAGCGCTTAGCTCGCTGGCTACGGCATTGCTTTTCTTATTCCTGTTGTCGGCTCGCGTGACGAAGCCGATTATTTCGTTAAGCAAGCAAGTCAGGGCGGTCGGCCTCGGCAAATTCGATGTCGATCTGAGTACGGATCGGCAGGACGAATTCGGGGTGCTGTACAAAGGCATTCGCAAAATGGTGGAGGATTTGCAGGATCATATCGAGCGTTCCTCCATGACGATGGCTCAGCAGAAGGTCGCGCAATACGGCGCTCTCAAGAGCCAGATCAACCCCCATTTTCTCGCTAACACGCTCGAATCGATTCAGATGAAAGCGATACTCGCCGGTCAGCGCGATATCGGAGAGATGATTGGACTTCTGGGCAGGCTGTTCCGCATCCATATCCAGACGGGCAAAGATATCGTAACGCTGCGCGAGGAACTGGAGCATACCCGCTTGTATGTCAAAGTTCAGCAAATGCGCTTCGGGGACCGATTCACCTATTCGGAGACGATCGAGCCGGGGACGGAGGCGCTTCCGGTGCTTCACTTCACGCTGCAGCCTATCGTAGAGAATGCGATCGTACACGGCTTGGAGCGCATGAGCGGGCAAGGAAAGCTGGAGATTTCCGCATACGTCGCCGATCAGGCGCTCTGCATCGAGATCAAGGACAACGGGGCGGGCATGGAGGAGCAGCAATTCGCGGCGCTGCGCCAGCGTCTGCGTGAAGCTGCGACGGATACGTTGGACAGCGAGCATATCGGCGTGCAAAATGTGCATGATCGCATCCGCTATTATTACGGTGATTCATACGGCCTCTCGATCGACAGCCAGGTTGGAGAAGGGACGAAGGTTATCCTTCGTTTGCCTGCATCGAAGGCTATACAGCAATAAGGGAAAGCCTCGTCACTACTGATGAGGCTTTTTTGTTTTGTCCGCAGAGGGAATTTTGGTTCAGAAGTGGAGGTTCGAGCACGCGCGCGAATGCCTGTAAGAGCATATTTGCTCTTACGGAGAGTAGCAGGGTTACTTGGTTGGGTTGTAAGTGCACATATGACCTTACAGAGCAGAAACGGAGGTTTGGGCCCGCTCGAACGTTCCTGTAAGAGCTTATAAGCTCTTACGTGGAGAAGCTGGCTTACTGGTCACGGCTGTAAGTGCACATATGTTCTTTCGGAGCGATAGCAGAAGTTAGAGCAGCTCGATGAGAGCTTTGTAGAGATCAATTTGCTCGGCAATCATTTCCAGCCGCATCCCTCGTTTTTGACAAAGGCGGGCTCTGTTTTTACCTCATCGCCGAATCGCGACGCAGCGCGATTTTTTTGTGTTACAACGTTAGCAAGGGACTTACATGGGGGTCCTGTCAGCTTGAAGGAGATAGGTCGGGCGGGCCGCGCAGCGTTTTGGAAGAAATTATTTTCAAGGGGAAAATCTTAAAGAAAATAATTTACAAGCCATGCGCTAAGCGGATGCCGCTTATCTTCACTCTATGAACAATAGGAGGAATTACAGTGAGCCAGCAAAAATTTCACGGCATCATTCCCGCTTTCTACGCCTGCTATGACGATGAAGGCAACGTATCGAAGGATCGGACGGAGCAACTCGCATCCTACCTGCTTAGCAAGAAAGTGCAGGGCGTCTACGTTGGGGGAAGCTCGGGAGAATGTATTTACCAGGACCTCGAGGAGAGAAAAGCTGTACTGACTTACGTCGCGAATCACCTTAGAGGCAAAATGACGCTTATCGCGCATGTGGGAGCTCCTTCGACCAGAGACAGCATCGCGCTCGCTAAGCATGCCGCAGAGCTTGGGTATGATGCGCTTTCCGCGATTCCGCCGATCTACTTCAAACTGCCTGACAGCGCTGTCATCAGCTATTGGAACGACATCATGAACGCGACATCGCTTCCGTTTATCATTTATAACATTCCGCAGACGACGGGTTACACGCTGACACCGGCCGTATTCCAAACGCTGCTTCAGAACGAAAAGGTCATTGGGGTGAAAAACTCCTCCATGCCGGCGCTTGATATCGAAAGGTTCAAAAAAACCGGCGGCGAAGGCATCATCGTATTCAACGGTCCTGACGAGCAATTCGTCGCAGGCCGGATGATGGGAGCGGACGGAGGAATCGGCGGCACGTACGCCGCGATGCCGGAGCTGTTCCTGCAAGCGGACGCACTGCTGAAGGCAGGCAAATTCGCGGAAGCGACAAGCCTTCAAAGCGCGATCAACGACATCATCATCGCGTTATGCTCCTTGAACGGTTCGATGTACGCCGCCATTAAGGAAGTGCTGCGGGCTAGAGGAGTTAATATCGGCGGCGTCAGAGCGCCGATGCTCGGCTTAAGCGGCAATGATGGCGAGCGCGTTCAAGCCATCGTAGCGGATATCGATAAGGCAATTGCAAACCACGTCAACTAAGCTGGGCAACGCAAACAATCAATCAGATTAAGGGAGAGATATTCGGATGAAGAGTAAACGTTTCCTTACAACATGTTTTGCGGCACTTACGACAATGGCATTGATCGTTTCAGGCTGCTCGGGCAATAACGGCAACAACTCCGGATCGAACGGCGGCGCGGGAGGCAGCGGCGGCAAAGAGAAGGTCGAAATATCGGTCTGGCTGACTCCGCAATGGAAAGGCGTGCTTGACGCATCCGAGGACGGTGCCGATTACGACAGCTTCATGAAATACGCGGCAGAGAAATTCACGAAGCAATATGACAAATACGACGCGACCGTTAAGGTTGAGGTTATCGCCGGCGATCAGCGCGACCAACTGCTTAACGTTAACCTGAACGGTGGAACCGCGCCGAACGTCTTCTTCGAAAGCTCGTTCGCCATGGGCGACTACGTTCACCGCGGAGCGCTAGTGCCGCTGACGGACATCGTCGACGACGCTGCCAAAAGCGACATTTCGCAAGGCTACTGGGATTCGGTAACGTACGGCGACGATATTTACTTCTACCCGTTCCAGAACAACCCGGGAACGCTCGTGTACAACGCGGACATGTTCAAGGCGGCAGGCCTGGAATCGCTCATCGGCGGAGAAAACGAAATCAAGACGTGGACATTGGCCGAATACGAGCAAATTCTTGAGGCGCTAAAAACGAAGCTGCCGAAGGATCAATACTCCAACGCTTACCCGATGGCGCTTTTTGCAATGAATAACCAAGGCGATACATGGAATCTTTCTTACCTTAGAATGTTCGGAAGCTCGTTCTTCGATCAGGATAGCAACATTATCTTGAATGACGACAAGGGCTACAAAGCGGCTGCATGGCTGAAAAAAATATACGAAGCGGGTTATACGAATCCCGGCGCGGAGTCGGTATCGTCCAACGACGCGAACGCGATGTTCCAAAATCAGCAACTCGCGATCAGCTTCACGAACCCGATCTTGTTTAACGGCATCAAAACCAATATGGCAAGCGGCACTTCACCTAAGTTCGATGTAAGACTGGCGAACATCCCTTCTGAGGGCGGAGATCCGCTCACCTTCACTTACGTGGTAGGTGCAAGCGTATTCCAGTCGGATGACGCTAAGAAAACGGAAGTAGCGAAAGATTTCGTGAAGTTTTTCTCCAGCGACGCTGAGCTCGTGAAGTCGTCGAAAAACGGCATTCCAGTCCGCTC
Organism: Paenibacillus sp. YIM B09110; assembly: GCF_037167145.1. Classification (NCBI taxonomy): domain Bacteria; kingdom Bacillati; phylum Bacillota; class Bacilli; order Caryophanales; family Paenibacillaceae; genus Paenibacillus; species Paenibacillus sp. YIM B09110. The sequence goes on from NZ_JBANSP010000012.1 coordinate 134,597, forward strand.
GTCGGTTGTAGAAGAGCTGAGCAGCGAGAACCCGTTCTTCGCCGCTTATGACGCGAACTCGAAATACGTATTCAGCTTCAGCGGCAACGTTCCGGGCTACAGTCAGCTGCGCGAAGCGCTTTATCCGGAGCTGCAGGCGCTGCTTATGGGAGCGAAGACTCCGGAGCAAGCGATCAATGATTATGTGGCGAACGGCAATAAAGTGATTCAAACGAACAAAGAAAACTCGGTCATTTACCAGTAATCTACCTATCATCCATCATCGATCATCGATAGACAAATAAACAATACATGATCAGCGGCCCTGCGTTGCAAGCAAGTAAGGGCCGCCGATCAGAAAGGTAACCACCATGCGCATTCGGAATAGTTTTGTGAAAGAGAACCTTACCGGTTATTTGTTTATTTTGCCGCAAATGTTGATTTTCCTTGTGTTTCTCGTGTACCCGATATTGGAAGGCATCAGGCTTAGCTTGTACAAGATTAATTACAACAATGAAACGTTCGTTGGATTTGATAACTACGCGACGTTGTTCAGCGATCCTGTCTTCTTCAAAGCGCTAATTAATACGGTCGTGTTCGTTCTCTTCATCGTCTTGTTGACGGTAGGCTTCTCCTTGTTCGTCGCATCCGCCATTTTCGATAAAAACGCTAAGTACGTTTCCTTCATACGGGGAAGTTATTATATACCGGTCATGGTCTCCATGGTTGTCATGAGTATGGTCTGGAGTTTCTTGTTGAATCCAGCCAACGGGCTCATCTCGTATTTGACGCGCGAGGCGGGCATGGGCAATATTAACCTGCTCGGCAATCCGCAGACGGTGCTGCCCGTCATCATCTTCGTTACGTTCGCGGGCAACGTCGGTCAAGCGATTATCTTGTATATCGCCTCGATGATCGGCGTGTCGAAGGATCTGTTCGAAGCCGCCGAGGTAGACGGAGCGAGCCGCTGGCAGGTCATTATGAAAATATTGATTCCGTCGGTTCAGCCGACGACGATCTATATCACGATCGTTAACATCATTGCGGTGCTGAAAATTTTCGTCGTCATTCAATTGCTCACGGGCGGCGGTCCTAACAATGCTTCGGTCACCCTGATGTATTACCTTTACAACAACGCCTTCAAATACAACCAGCTTGGCATAGCTTCCGCGGTCGGCGTTATTATGTTCGCCATCACCTTGCTGCTGTCCGTTCCGCAGCTCAGAGCCATGATGAAGCAGAAGTAGAAGCGAGGAGTCGATACATGATGACGCAAACGAAAAAAACGAAGAAAATAGAAATGTTCGACTTGGTATCGAATATAGTCGTCACCGTCTTTGCCATTGTCAGCCTATTCCCTTTATATTGGCTCATTACTAGCTCGCTCAAGAACAGCTCGGACGTGGTGAAGATGCCGCCGGATTGGTGGCCGACATCCGTTACATTTGCCAATTACACCGATATTTTTCAGAACCAGCCGGCGTTAAGATGGACGTTCAACAGTATATTTACGGCGGGCGCTACGACGCTGCTCGTCATTGCCGTCGGGTCGATGGCCGCTTACGCCTTTTCGAAAATCAATTTTAAAGGCCGGACGACTATCTTTATTATTTTCATTTCCAGCTTAATGATTCCGAAGGAAATTATGATCGTGCCGCTGTTCCGCATCATTCAGGATTTCGGCATGGTCAACAGCTTTAACGGCATGATCTGGCCGAACGTGGCCGGCGCCTTCGGCGTCTTTCTGCTCAAGGGATTTTTCGACAGCACGCCCGACGCGCTGCGGGAAGCAGCCAAGATCGACGGGGCCGGCGAGTGGCGAGTGTTCATGCAAATTATGCTGCCTATCGTCAAACCGGGCATCGGCGCTCTGTTTATACTGAACTTTGTACAAATTTGGAACGACTACCTGTGGCAGCTCGTCATCGGCCAGGAGAAGAACATGAAGACGCTCATGGTCGGCACGGCGACGCTGATGCAGGATTTGAATCCTAACTTCGCATACAAGATGGCCGGCGCTTCCGTTGCTGCCATTCCGATGCTGCTTATCTTCGTGTTGTTCCAGCGGTACTTTACGTCCGGAGCTACGGCAGGCGCAGTGAAAGAATAGCACTTAAATCGAATATAGATGGAGATGCAACTTATGACTAAGAACCCTCTATTGGAAAAAATTCAAGGCAAGCTGGTCGTGTCCTGCCAGGCGCTGCCGGAGGAACCGCTTCACAGTCCTTTCATTATGGGCAAAATGGCGTACGCGGCATTTCTTGGCGGGGCGTCAGGCATCCGGTCGAATAGCGTGGAAGATATTAAGGAAATCAAAACGCGCGTCGGGCTCCCGATCATCGGCATTATCAAGCAGGTGTATGAAGGCTCGCAGGTATTTATTACGCCTACAATGGCCGAGGTTGAAGCGCTTTGCGAGGAAGGCGTCGACATTATTGCGATGGACGCGACGGATCGCGTAAGGCCGGACGGCTCGACGATCGAGGAGCTGTTCCCGCAAATCCGGGCGAAATATCCGAATCAGCTGTTTATGGCCGACTGCTCCACGTTCGAGGAAGGCGTGAAGGCGGCGGAGCTTGGCTTCGACTGCGTCGGCACGACGCTTAGCGGCTATACGGCAGCGACGCAAGGAAAGTCGCTTCCCGACTTTGAATTAGCGGAGAAGCTTGTGAAGGCGTTATCCGTCCCGGTCATTGCCGAAGGAGGCATCTCTACGCCGGAGGAATTGCGCCGGATGGTCGACATCGGCGTATACTCGGCGGTCGTGGGCTCCGCGATTACGAGGCCGATGGATATTACGAAACGTTTTATGAAAGCGATGGAGTAGAGGACGATGAAGATTTTAGCTGCGGATATTGGCGGAACGAACACGAAGTTATGCCTTTGCGACGAGACGGGGCATATCGAGAGGTTCACCGAATATGCGACCGAGAGCGGTAAAGGCGGTCCGCATGTCGTTCAGCGATTGATGGAGCATATGGCGGCATACGAGGGCTATGACCGTATCGCCATCAGCACGGCAGGGCAAGTGAACGCCGAGGAAGGTTATATCGTCTATGCGAACGCCAACATTCCTCATTATACAGGCATGCAGGTTGCGAGAATCGTCGGCGAACGGTTCGGCGTTCCGGTCAAGGTGGAGAACGATGTCAATGCGGCGGCTCTCGGAGAAGCCTGCTTCGGTGCAGGCAAGCCTTACTCGCATTTCCTCTGCCTTACGTTCGGCACCGGCATCGGCGGTGCGATCGTGATCGGGGGGCAGCTATACAAAGGCGCGGATGGCGTAGCAGCGGAATTCGGGCATATGTTCACGCATCCGCTTCCGGATGCTGCCGGCTCTGAGGGCATGCTGCCCTATTACGAGCGCTTCGCCTCGACGACGGCGCTAGTCAAGCTGGCGCGGCAGGTCGATCCGGATTGTGTGGACGGCAGAACGATATTCAGCAAAATCAATAATGGCGATGACAGGCTGGAGCAGCTGCTGAGCGGTTGGATCGACGAGGTTAGCATCGGTCTTGCTTCCTTAATCCACGTATTCAATCCCGCTGCGATTGTCGTTGGCGGCGGCGTTATGGAGCAGCTCGAGCTAGTTCGGCAGGTGGAGGCCAGAACGAAGGAGCTCGTGATGTCGAGCTTCAGAGGCGTCCGCATCCTGCCGGCGCAGCTTGGCAACAAAGCGGGCGTTCTCGGAGCCGCATCGCTGTATGTAAGTTAGTGTTAGGAGGGAGCAAATTGCGCGCGATCAGTATCTTTTCGACGATTCAATCGAGCTATAACCGCTTCACGAATACGGAGAAAAAAGTCGCCGACTACATTCTTGAGCATGCCAAGGAAGTCGTCTATATGTCGATAACCGATCTGGCCGACGCATGCGGCGTCGGTGAGTCGAGCATCTTTCGCTTCTGCAAGTCGATCAGCTTCAAGGGCTATCAGGAGTTCAAGATCGACCTTGCCCATAGCACGTCCGTCGACAACGAAATTCCGCAGCTCTCGGATCAAGTGCTGATGCACGATTCGCTGGAGGAGGTGGCCTCCAAGGCGCTTGCCAGCAATATGAACGCGCTGAATGAAACGTACAAGAGAATCGAGTTCACGGAAATAGGCAAAGCGATCGAGCTGTTGATCGAGGCGAACAGGATTCATTTTTTCGGCGTCGGATCTTCCTTAATGACTGCGTTAGAAGCGAACAACAAGTTCATGCGCATTACGAACAAGACGGTATGCGCCTTTGATTCCCATCAGCAGGTGATGTCGGCCTCGCTTATGACGAATAAGGACGTGGCGGTCATTATCTCTTATTCCGGTTCGACGAAGGATTCGATAGAGGTCGCACGCAAGGCGACGGAGCGGGGAGCGGCGGTAATCGTCATTACCCGGTTCGTTAAGTCGCCGCTTACCGCCTATTCGGATATCACGCTGCTCTGCGGGGCCAACGAAGGTCCGCTCCAGGGCGGTTCATTGTCAGCGAAGTTGTCTCAGCTGTATTTGCTTGATGTTCTGTATATCGAATACTTCAAACGCACGTATCAGGATTCCATCGTGAGCAGGGAAAATACGTCAGCCGCAGTCGCGGTTAAGCTGTTATAGCCTTCAGCATGCTCGAGAGGAAACCTATGTTGGATAATTGCAGCAACTTTTTGCGAATCATTCTTCTACAAAAGCTATATTGGATATCTGCATTAACTTTCACATCATCCTCCTAAAAATTTCCATTAAAAAGCAAAGTTAATGCAGGAATCCAGTATAGCCCTAAATCTCTGCTCAACCTGAGAATAGTTAGTGCGAAAATCCAATATAGCGAGTATTAGGTTAGGTACATTAGCGAGGAGGAAACCCAATGATTATGGGATCTTTAGCTTCAAATAAGGAGTGTGCTGCGGGAGGTTTTGCCGTTATTGCAGAGGCTCTGGAGCTGCTTAAGCAAACGGTGGGAAGCGGCGAACCGCTTGAAGGCCGCGTCACGTTCAAGGAAGACCTTTTCTACGTCAACTTCATGTCATTCGACACGAAAACTCGCGAGGAGCAGGTTGCCGAGAAGCATGAGCAATTCATCGATATTCATTATTTAATAGAAGGATCGGAGCAGATCGGCTGGTCGCCGCTGCGCGAAGGGGTGCTGCCCACGCAGGCGTATGACGAGAAGTCCGATTATGCGTTATACGCTCCTCAACCGGATGAGGTTGAGCTTGCCCTGCAGCCGGGCATGTTCGCTGTGTTTTTCCAAGGCGATATTCATCGTCCTGGGATGGGCGAAGGCTCGCCGATTAAGAAAGCCGTCGTGAAGATTCATAAGGATCTGCTGCTTGAGCTTGCGTAGCTGCATGAAGGTCATGCTCGGTGCGGTCATCTTTGCTTTGTTTTATTGGGTGGGGATGTGGATCAAACAATGGTTCAACATACCGCTGCCTGCTAACATAATTGGTCTTCTATTATTAGTTGCCGCTTTGTTTGGGAAGGTCATCAAGCTGTCCTGGGTCGAGGATTGCGGACGGCTTGCGCTGAAGCATATGGGTTTGTTTTTTATCCCGTCGATTGTCGGCACGCTTGCGTTCGCGAAGCTTATGGCTCCGCAATGGCTGCCTATCTTGATGAGCGTCGTTGCGGGGACTTGGCTTGTGATGGTCGTTACCGGCCTTGTAACCAAATATAGCGCGAGAAAGGAGCGATCCGCTGATGAATCCCGCACATTGGCTCAATAATCCGATGTTCGGCGTAGGCGGCACGCTCCTTGTTTATTTAGCAGCGCTGGCTTGCCGAAGAAGATGGCGCTGGATGCACCCGCTCGTATCTGCCTCGGCGGTTTTGATCGTCCTGCTCACGACTGGCCATATTCCGCTTGCTTTCTATCAGTCCGGGGGCGACTGGTTAAGTCTTTGTCTTGGACCGGTTACGGTAGCTTTGGCCGTCCCGCTCTATAAGAATGCCCGACGAATCAAGGAGGCGCTGCTCCCCGTGCTCGCTGGCATCACGGCAGGCTCGCTCATATCGGTGGCTTTCACCGCGCTTCTACTGTCGCTGACGGGGAGCCCGGAGGAGTTGATCCGGTCGATGCTGTCGAAGTCGGTATCAGCTCCGATAGCGATGGAAATCGCTAGAAGGGCAGGCGGCATTCCTGAGCTTAGCGCGTCCTTCTCCGTGCTGACCGGCCTCGTCGGAAGCGTGACAGGTCCGGCCGTGCTGCGGTTATGCGGCATACGCGGCGATATTCCGCTTGGCACAGCGATGGGCACTAGCGCGCACGGCATTGGCACCGCGCGAATGATCGCCGAATCCCAGTCGTTGGGCGGCATCAGCGGATTCTCCATGGCAGCGGCCGGGATCATTACCTCCGTGCTCATGATTCCTTTATACTGGATTATTTAATAGGATATAAGGAACTCAGAAAAGCTTATTTTTGAATTCCGGAGGATATTCGGTTTGTAACGAATCTAGGAATGGCTATTTCACCAAGATGGCATTCGTATGCAAGGAACAGAGGCGAATAAGAGTCTTTAGGTTCGTTAAGGATGCCGATCAGAGGACAACGAGCAAATAAGATGTTTACGGTTCGCTATTGTAAACGAAAAGCTCAAACGGGCTAACTGTTGATATTAGTTAATAATCAGCCGCGAAAAAAAAGGTTGCATTACCAACCGCCGTCATGATAAGATACTACTTGTCTTGTTACGCGGAGCTGTGGTGTAGAGGCCTAACATGCCTGCCTGTCACGCAGGAGACCGCGGGTTCGAATCCCGTCAGCTCCGCCATTTAATTCATAAACCAGTTTGAGCAGGAGCTTGCCTCCTGCTCATTTTTGCATACATAGGCAAGGAGGCTTAGGCCGCCATGAGAGGACGATTCGCCCCGACCCCATCGGGGCTGATGCATATCGGAAATGCAAGAACCGCTTTGCTCTCCTGGCTGCAGGTTCGGAGCGCAGGCGGCACATTCATTATGCGAATGGAGGACGTGGATACGTCCCGTTCGCGGGCAGAACTGGCCGAGCTTGCGCTGGAGGACCTGCGCTGGCTCGGCCTGGACTGGGACGAGGGGCCCGATGTCGGCGGGCCGCACCGTCCTTATACGCAGAGCGAGCGCCTCGGCATGTATGAGGCGGCGCTCGCTAAGCTGGAGGAAGCAGGGAGGTTATATCCCTGCTTCTGCAGCCGTGCCGAGCTGGCCGCGGTAGCCAGCGCGCCGCACGGTCTTGGCAGCGAGGGGCCGGCTTATCCCGGCACCTGCCGCTGCCTTTCACCGGCGCAGCGGGCGGAGCGCGGGCTGCTCAAGCAGCCTTCGCTGCGCTTCGCCGTGGACGAGCAGCCGGTCGGCTTCGATGACGGCATCGCCGGCCCGCAGCACTTCCCGCCGGGAGCGGGCGGCGACTTCATCGTGAAGCGGGCCGACGGCCTGTTCAGCTATCAGCTCGCAGTCGTCGTCGACGATGCCGAGATGGGCATCACCGACGTGCTGCGCGGCGCGGATCTGCTCGACTCGACGCCGCGGCAGCTTCAGCTCTACGAGGCGCTCGGACTGCAGTCCCCGCGCTTTACCCATGTGCCGCTATTGTTCGGCACGGACGGCAAGCGGCTCGCCAAGCGCCACGGAAGCATCTCGCTCGCCGCGCTGCGCGAGTCCGGCACGGCGCCGGAGAAAGTCATCGGCTGGCTGGCTTCGGTCAGCGGCCTTATCGACAAGCCCGAGCCTGTCCGTGCCAGCGAGCTGATACCGCATTTCCGGCTCTCGCAAGTCCCGCGGACAGGTATAACGGTAACGGATGACGGGTTAGGAAGTCTGCTGGGCTAATGAAATAAAGCCATAGGGAATAGAGAAGAATGGAATTTCTTCTTTGTTCCCTATGGCTTTTTTACTAGAAAACAAAGCTCCTCTTGCGTCAAAGGTCACTAGAAATCTAGCGAATTATCGCGTTTTTTGTCTTTTTGTGTTCTATTGCTAGGTAAATTATGCTAGAGTTTACAAAGGAATCATTTGGAAGGTAAGGAAATGAAAAAATGCAAAGCAGAGGTGTATTTGGGATGAAGAAGCTTTCCTTGTTAGTTCTGGCTTGCCTGCTTGTGTTGACAGGCTGTTTCGGGGGCAACGGCGCAGAGGATGCCAACAATGAAGGAGATACGGCGGAGGTTGAACAGCAGAAGGACGACACGCCGTTCAAGGGCGGTACGGTAAAGGAATTGAAGCAGAAGTTCGGTTCCTCGCAGGATAAAGCAATTATGCCTTTGTACAATGTAAAGCAGGACGAGATATTTAGGTTTCAGTTCCAGACGAATCTGTCTTCGCTTACGCCAACCGGCTATGTGGACGAGGACCAAAAGATCATCTCGGTCCATACGGATATTAAGGCGCTCGATGCGAGCAAAATCAGCGCATTGGTAGCGTTGGAAGAAACGGAGGACGGCAAGACGGTCGCTCAAGTAGAGCCGATCAACGGCGTTCTAGCATTGGATTCGAATCCAAAAGGTCTGGATTGGGGCAGCGCGCCGGTCTACTATATCAAGATCAACTATGATATGGATGCGACCGAGCCGACCGAGCTGGAAACGCCGATCATTATTCCGTTCACGATCAAGACGGAGGTCGCAACGCCTACGCTGCATCATGAGATTTTGTCGGACGGACGTTTGAAGCTCGTATGGAATGCCGTGGAAGGCGCCGACAGCTACAACATCTATCAGATCGAGAAGCCGGAAGATCTCGAGAATTTCACCAATACGCCGATCAGCGCTGCCGAAACGGGATATGATTCCTTGTATCCGTTCATTCAAGCGACGGTGAAGGATACCTCCTTTATGGATTGGACGAACGATGGCGACAACGGGCTTGGATTCTTTGGCGACAAACAAATCATATACGAGCAGAACGTGCTGGTTAGCGGCGATTACTTTATTACGGCGGTGAAGAACGGCAAGGAATCGCTGGCAAGTAACTATGTATCCAGTGCGAAGCTCGGCGGACAGCTTCCGAGCCAGCTTGTTGACGATTCCTTCAAGCTCGCGGACAATGTCGACCAGCTGCCGAAGAAGACAAAAGTGAAGATGATCGACGGATCGGAGAAAGATTACAATGTTATTTACCTTACCGATGGCATCGTGCCTGACATGTTCGACGATGCCGTCATTCCGTACAACATTCAAGGAACGGCTCTTAAAGGTGACGTGACGATTTCTAATATTACGAAGGAAGAGCTTGCTGCGCTTGGCGGCACCGATCAGGAGAACACGACCTCTGCCCGGATGGATCCGGAGAACGAAACGGACTACGTACCGGCGCCGGACGTGCCGACGATTATCGATACGGGCTCGCAGGCGCCATCGGAAACATCCGACTCGCTTGTCGAGGAGCAGAAGAGCAATACGGATAAGATCGTCGAAGAAGCGAATAACGACGAGCTGCCCGCCTTACCGGAAGACGTTCCGATCAACGCGGATACGGCATTTGAGACGTATCTTGCCATCAACTTGCTGGCAGGCAACGAAGCGATCTCGCTCAGAGCGTTCCCGGAGGCGCAGAATTACGAGACGATTACGGACACGCTTCTCGAGGTGATGTACCAGAACCCGCTCATTATCGGCCTCGATGCTTGGGGGTATGACTACAAGAAATTAACGCTTGGCGTTCGATACAATGACAACTCGGAGGAAATCAAGAAACAGCAGGAAGAGATCGTAACCGAAGCTTCGAAAATCGTAGCCGACATCATTAAGGACGGCATGTCCGACGAGGAGAAACGCGAAGCGATCTACCGTTACTTGGCGGACAACACCGAATACGACGACGCGGCACTGAAAGCAGCCGAGGCGAACGACTTCCAGGGCGACCTGGACGAGCAATTCGACGATTCGTTCACGACCTACGGCATTATGGTCAAAAAGGTTGGCGTTTGCATGAGCTATGCTTATTCGTACAAGCTTCTGAGCGACCTCGCAGGCTTGGAATCGATTGTCGTAACCGGAGACGCGAACGGCGTTCCCCATGCATGGAACAAGGTGAAGATCGGCGACGAGTGGCTGCATGTCGATGTTACGAACAACGATAGCGACAGCAGCCTAGGCTTCCGCTTGCTATACAACTCCAACGACGATTCGGCCGTTGCCGTTAACTCGATTATTTCCGACGAATACTGGGTGAACACGGAAATCGAGCAGTTCTACGGCAAAGACAATTCCAACGATTATTACGTTGTGAACAAGCTCGAAGCAAGCACGCTGGATGATTACACAAAGATTCTAGCAGGCAAGCTGGCAGCAGGCGATTCGATCGTTGTCATTCGTTATACGGGCGACTACGATCAAGACGACTTCTACTCGGCGATCGGTTCGGCGCTGCAAGAGAGCGCGCCGGACAAGCTGGAAACGGCCCAATTCGCCGCAATGGGCAACTATATGGTCGTATTCGCTGACGGCGCAGAGTAACCATAGTTAGGAATGATGGGAGTGGGCTTACGCCTCCTCCCATTTTTTTTGAAAAAACAGCTGATACGCTTTGGTCGTGATAATCTTAATGATCATATAAACGGGGATAATGATCAGAATGCCGATGATACCGGCCAAATCGCCGCCGATAAGGACGAGGATGATCGTCGTCAGCGGATGAATGTCGAGCTGCCTGCCGTACACGTAGGGCGCAATCAGATTATCCTGAATTTGTTGCGCCGCGGTAATAATGAATACCGACCAGATTGCGGTTGTCGGCGATACGATAAAGGCGATGATGACGATGGGGATCGAGGATAGGAACGAACCGATAAACGGAATGAAATTCAAAATGACCGCTACGACCGTCAGCAAAAGCGCATAGGGTAAATCAATGATCAGAAATCCGATATACATGAGCACGCCAAGCGAAAGATTAATGATCACCTTCCCGACGATAAAGCTGCTCAGCGCTTCGTCAATATGGGATACGACCTCCGCGGCATCCTTGCGGAACCGAAGAGGAAAGCCGGTAACGAGGGCTCGGCCGAAACGGTCCCCTTCTTTCAACATATAGAACAGAATGATCGGGAAGATGATGAAAATAATCGCGATATTGGAAAATAAGGCAAACATGCCGGTTATGTAATTGCTCACGAACGTATAACCTTTGTTCAAATATTGCGTGAATGCGCTGAGCGGGCTCCGATCATCGGGGATGAATCGGGACCACAGCTCGTTTCTTTCCAGCTCCTTGGCTTGCTCGTTAAGCGTATCGAACAGACTCGGCGCATTGTCGACGAGCATCGTTAATTGGGCGCGCAGCGGAGGCCACACGAGAATGCCGAATACGACGAACATAATCGCGATTGCCGCGTAGATAAGTAAAATCGCCAGCGAGCGGTTTATTTTGTGAATTTCCATTTGGTTAACGAGCGGCCGCAGCAAATAATAGAAGAAAACGGATAGCATAAGCGGAATCGTAATGACGGTAATTAACGATACGATCGGCTTGAATATGAAGTTGACCTTGGCTCCCAAATAAACAATGACCAGAAAGAGAATGACGGAAATGCAATATCGGTTGAAGTTATTCAGTTTGGTCATCCAATCCCCTCCGGCTTTTTATAGTAACCGTACCCGATTACGAAACGTTTGAAACCTGCGGGCCTACGCTTTGTACGTTATCCGCTCACAAAACAGGAAATTTACCGTGAAGCAATTTCTCTTTTTTGACCAGCGCCACGCCGTTATGATGGGACTACAAACCAATCGGATTGAGGTGATAGGACGAATGGGGATACCTATTGGCAATCAAATGCTGCGTGCGGCCATATCGGTTATCGGTTTCCCGCTTGCGTTCATGCAGGCGGCTTTGTCGCAATATGAGGGGGATAAGCATAAGCCGCAGGGCGAGCTTGTTCGAGTCGGGCCTCGCAGCTTGCATGCGATCGTGAGCGGAAAGAGCAATCCAGCTTGCCCTACTGTGGTATTGGAAGCGGGCATGGGCGGCTGCGCTTTGGATTGGTCGCTCGTTCAGCCTAAGTTGTCTACCTACACGAAAGTATTGTCGTATGACCGTGCCGGCTTCGGCTGGAGTACAGGTATACTGGAGAGGCCGACTTGCAAGCATTATGTAGAGGATTTGCGTGGACTGCTGAGCGAGCTGAAGCTGACCCCTCCCTATTTGCTCGTAGGGCATTCGTATGGGGGGATGATCATGCGCATGTTCGCGGCTGAATATCCGGACGAGATTGCTGGAATCGTTCTGGTCGATGCGACGCACGAGGGGCGTTTTTTGGAAGAGCGTTTGGATAGCAGCAGAAAAACGTTGCGCAATAAACATCGATTGAAATATAAGCTTGGTTATTTGTTATCCACTATAGGCGTGCCGAGAATGGTGAGGCAGCATGTAGGCACGAAGAGGCTGCCTGTCTGTGTTCAGAAGCATGTGACGGCAATGGGCTATCGAAGTTCGGCGTATCGGGCCGCTTACCTTGAATATCTTCATGTGGAGGAAAGTGCTGCACAGCTTGGCCGGTCTCGTCCTTTGCGAGCAGATATGCCGATAGCCGTGCTGACGGCTGCCAATCAGACTGAAGATTGGTTGGAGGGGCAGAAAGTGCTGCTTCAATTGTCGAAAGAAACACAGCATACGATTGTGGAAGATAGCTGGCATGCGATACAGATTCATAAACCGCAAGCGGTAATCGACGCAGTTGTTCGCCTGCTTAACGCTCTCGTCTAAACTATGAAGAGTAGCGTTATATCGTCTTACCGATTCGTTTATACTGGAGCTAGAAGCGTTCATTAAGATGGAGGTGCGTGCTGTTATGATAACCAAACAAGAGGTTCAAAGCTTTGCGCTAGCTTTACCCGAAGCGCACGAGATGGAGCATTGGGGAAAGCCGTCTTACCGGATCGGCAGCAAAATTTTTGCGGTCGTTCAGGAAGACGGCGTCACGCTAACGGTGAAAACAACGGGAGAGGATCGCATCATCTATACGGACTTGGATTCCGCAGTCTATTCCATACCAGAATCGTTCTCGAACATGAACTATATGCACATTCATATGACTAACGCCGATCCACGCGAGGTGAAAGGGCTGCTCGTCAAGGCATGGAGCAGCATCGCGCCGAAGAGGGCGATTAAGGCGTATAACGAGCTAGGCATCTCATTCTGACGCGGCAAGCCAGTGACTAGGAGTTGCGAGCGCCGCAGGGAGCTTCGTGCGCGCGTCGCCCTTCGCCGCATTCATCTGGGCCTGCGTTAGGAATAGGGTTTGCGACAAGTCGGCTCCGCGAATATCGGTATCGCGGAGGTCGGCGCCGATGAGGTCGGCCGCTCTCAGATCCGCGTCCCGAAGGTCAGCCGCAATGAGGTATGCACCCCGCAGGTTGGCGGCTCTTAGATCCGCTCCTCTAAGCTTCGCTCCCATGAGGTCTGCGCCGCGTCCCGCTTTCTTAGGATGCTTGGGCGGCGTCTTGCACCGGCGCAGCGCATGCTCCCGTACTTGCTCGCTGACTTGGAGCAACAGTACGTTCACGTCTGCCCGATGCTTCGGGATATCGATCGATAACACATCGTTTGGCGCCATATACGTAAGTCGTTCCGTTTCTTCGAACGCGGAAAGAAGCGAGCGCCGGAGGGGACTGCCGTTGCTCTGTAGGCGCTGCGCCTCCGCCAAGTACCAGAGCAGCTCGTGAAGCTGCCACATGACCGGGAACACCTCGTACATTTGTTTCGCCGTATCCGGCGCTTCGCGCCAGCTGACTCCGCGGTAAGTGATTTGTGACACCTTTTGGCCGGCACCGAAGCAGTCGTATACCGTACATCCTCTGAATCCTGTCTGCCTGAGAGTCCTGTGAACGCCGCAACGAAAGTCTTCGCGCAGGCTCGGACAAGCCTGTCCGGCGTTCTTGTCCATCCCGAAATCGATCGAAGCCGAGAACGGAAGCGATATGCAGCATAAGCCGAAGCAGCTCTCGCAATCGGCTTTCAAAGCTATGGAATGGGCCATCAAGTGATGCTGGTCCTCGTTATGGTCATTAAGCAACATGGAGAAATTCCCTCCGCTAAAGTGTCATCATTTTACTATTTTAACAGATTTACGGGTTTTATGCGCTTTACTGCCCTTCATTGCACAATCTGCAACTGATAGGCTCTTATTAGCACATTAAAAGACTGCCGTTGCAGGAAGTGCAACAGATTTGCGGAAAATGCGCCTATCATGTTTCAACCGGAATCATTCTGTTGCAGAAAGTGCAAGGAGACAAGGGGGCGAGGCTCTCCAAACGTCAATCCGTTGCAGAAAGTGCAGCCGCCAAGCCCGACGAAAGCGATGAGAAACAAATAACAAATGATATAATATAAAGGTGGTTAGGGATGGCGTTCATTGGAGAGGTGGCACAGCATGAGGGATAGAAGGAAATGGGGTCTTAGTTAAAAGATTTTTTGAATGCTAACCGTGTTGGCCGAAAACAAATAGAGGCGGGGGCGTTTCGATGAATGAGGTTTTACTTCCTTATATGCAAGGGTTTCAGTCAACCGGCAATTTACGTTCAGATATTAGGTGGTTTTTCGAGTTGAACGACGATCGGGAAACGCTGGATCATACATACAAGGTAGCCGGAGTCGCACAGAAGGTGGCTGAACGATACGAGGCCGATCCGAGGAAAGCCGTAACGGCGGCGCTGCTGCACGACATTAGCAACGTCATCCCCGTTAGCAAGATGATGGAAACGGCTGATAAGCTGGGCATTCCGATCCTGGAGGAGGAAAGGAAGTACGACCGCATCGTTCATCAGAAGCTATCGAGAGCGATGGCGATTGAACTGTTTCTTATCGAGGACGAGGAAATCCTGAATGCGATCGAATGCCACACAACGCTCAAGGCAAACTCTACGCTGCTCGATAAAGTGCTGTTCATCTCGGATAAAATGGCATGGGAGCTTCCCGGCGAGCACCCTTACCTGCAGAGCATCAAGGACAAAGTGAACAACGACCAGCTCATCGAAGGCATCTTGGTGTATCTCGATCACCTCTGGGACAACCGGGCGAATATGAAGCTGGTTCATCCTTGGCTGATCGCGGCCAGGGATGAGCTATCGAACGATGAGTTCAAGGGTTATTAGGCAGCGGCAAAAGCCGACTGATCACAGGGGCTGTATGAAGGCCTCTCTGACCAGCCGGCTTTTGTTCATGTTATTGATTCGGGACTCAAGGCGAGCCATTAATAAAGGCGCTTAACATGCTGGTGTTGTAGAAGTTATTCTGTCTTAGGATTGACCGCCTTCACATACTTTCCTGGAGCTGCCTCAATGGCGATGGCGTCGCTCGTATCGATCTGGTCGATCGACCAAAGCTTCGTTCCCGCTTCGTATTCGGTAGAAAAATTATTAGGCGTCGCTCCGGATTCCGTAAGCGATGTATATTGAATCTCGCCGATTTCTTCACTTGGCATGATCGCTTCAGCGAACGTAATTCTATATACGGTATTGTTCCATTTGACTAGCGCATAAGGGAAGGAAGCGAATGACTTTGTTACGCTCTTCTTTAGGGTCTCTGTACTGCTATTGTCTGCCATAGCGGCGGCAGCGCTGGAAGCTTCGGCGGAGTCGTCAGCCCGACTGGCGGTATCGCCGTTCGAGCAAGCGCTAGTCAAAGCGATCAGTAAAATTAATATTAGTTTTTTCATCTTGTTCACCTCATCCTCTAAACGCATGGTTTGGCCTAGATGTTGCATATTATTGGAAAACAGAAAGAACCGCCTCTGCAAGCCGAGAGGCGGTTCTTTGTTCCTGCAGCGAGTCTACTTTATCTTCTTCTGATCCAGCTTCTTGCTCGATGCAATGTTCGCATACGAACTAGAATCGGCTACATAAATACCGTCGTCTTCATTGATCGGAATATACGTTCCATCAGCCATCTTGCGCAGGAATAAGATGACCTCTTGTCCTTTCTTCAGGTAGGTGGACATATCGGAGAACACCGTAACATCCCCGTCCGTTCCTCCCATTTGCGATAAAGTAATCGGTAGGCCGGATACGTATTCGCCCTTCAGCACTTCGAGAACGCCAACGTTAACATCTGTCGTGTAATTTTTGTAGTCGCCTTTCTTGTATTTGCTTCCTTTCTCTTTCACGACTTGGCCGCGTACAACGAGATCGGCCGCTTCGGTGAGCGCGGCTTCATCCTCGTAATAGACGGACCAGGATGGATGAACGTAGACGCCGTCTGCCAGCGCTTCGGATTCGATGCTCGATTCGTCAAGCGCGAAGCTCGATTGGAGCGGGTACAAGCCGTTGACGACAGAGATATCGTTGGCGGAAGGGTTGAGAGCTCTTGCCGTTGTGCCGTTCGAATTAAACGTGTAAGGATGCATAATAGAGGTCGTCTCCACGACGGACGTATGCTCGAGACCTAGCGAATGCCCGACTTCATGCGCGGCAACAGCAGTAATTATGCTGCTCGTATACTTGCTCTGCGAGGTATAATACGTATTAATATTCAATGTCGCTTGCGTTATAATGCCTGCGTCTACGGTAAAGGTGCATAACCCGTCCCATGTAGCCATCGATGTGTTCACATTAACCGCATAATAGGTGCTGCTCGTTCCAAGCGTTGTGCTTATGTTGAAGTTGGTGTTGGTTTTCCATTTGTTAGCTCCGGCTGCCCATGGGGTAGTGGCGCTGCTCGTGTTGACGTACATCGTTTTCGTACGGCTTGCCCATTTGCCGAAAGAGGTGACGGTTGCGGATGCCGGCGTGCTGTTCACCAGCAAGGTTACTACCGTTAGTACGGCAGCGATACTGACTAGCATTCTCTTTTTACGCATAAATAATTACCCTCCTCAATGTGTGCAGCGATTCATGCATTCTGTAAAAATAACCAAATCTATCCTATTAACGTGTCGATATATGATATAGTTGCAACAAAAAGGAAATTTGATCGGGTTGCAAATGTTCTAATAGTCGCGGATCAACGAATCGGAGGCAAGCAGCGATGGAAAAAGTTCGATTAACGAAGCCTACAGAAGCTTTGAGAGATGCCTATATGGAGTACTATATGGAGTGGCAATTGAGCGGCGAAGATCCTGTTCCGTGGGTCATCGGCAAGGATCCTTCTGATTTCGACGGGATGATTAGCTGGTATGAAGAGCGGGAGAGGGGAGAAAACCTGCCTGAAGGCTGGGTGCCGGATTCTACGTATTGGCTTGTTGGCGAGCACGGGCTGCTGCTTGGCGTTGTTAACATCAGACATGCTTTAACTCCTTTTCTGTTAGAGAGAGGCGGTCATATCGGATACGGGATTCGTCCCTCGGAGCGAAGAAAGGGTTACGCCGGCGAGCTGTTGCGGCTTTCCTTAATTGAAACGAAGTATCTAGGCATTAACCGTGTTCTTGTGGTATGCGATGAAAGCAATACTGCCTCTGCCAAAACGATTCTAAAAAACGGCGGCATACCAGATCACGATTTTGTGGAAGAAGACGGCAACGTAATTAGAAGGTTTTGGATCGATAATGAATAAGCCGAGCGTTACGGAAGTTTTACCTTCCGTTCTGCCCGGCTTTTTTTCGTTTCTTGTGATTATGCTTTTAAATAATCAATGAATACTTTTTTGAGAATGGCCAGCTGATGATCGGACTCCAGATCGGACTCCAGCAGCAAAATGTTTTTCTGCGAGGACAGCTTCTTGGAGAACAATCCGAACGTATTAACGAGCGTCGTCAATGTCTCTCGTACCGGAAGATCGGAGCGGACAGAGCCGTCAGCAATGCCTTGCTGCACAATCTTCGCATATTCGCGCGATACACTCCGGTTCAAGGCGTTAAATTGCAAAATATCTTCAAGCGGCTCTGCGGAATGAGAGGCGTAGCTCTCGAAATCAACCATAAACTTCGCGCTGGAGTTGTTGTGGTCCTCAATGAAGAAGTCGAACAACACCTCGTGCTTCTCCAGGCAGTTCATTGGAAGCGCGGCGATCGCTTGGAAGCGCTCGTAGATTGGCTCCAGCAGCTTGGAGGCGACGGCAACGACCAGCTTTTCTTTTTTGGCAAAATAACGGAACAGTGTCGCGATGCCGATATTCGCTTCGCTCGCAATATCCTGCATCGTCGTTTTCTCGATTCCCTTCTTCGTGAACACGCGCTCCGCTGCATCGATAATCGTTGCTAATCGGTGCTGCTTGCTGTCATATCGTTCCTTCTCGTATCTTTCCTTTGGATCCATGAGCACGTCGACCTCTTCCATTCTTCGCACCTGTATTTTTAGTTATTATACCGATAGGGGCATACAGTAAGCAAGATACAATTGAGTTCTGATCGGTCATATGATATTATGTAAATCATAGTGATAGTAATACTATCACGACCTGCTTTCCAATAGATCATCTTTAGTGAAAACAATCGTGAAGGGGAGAGATGAGCATGACTAGATTATCGAATAAAGTAGCAATTGTAACGGGAGCCGGCAGCGGCATGGGACGCGAGGAAGCGCTCTTGTTCGCAAGCCAAGGGGCGGCTGTCGTAGCAACAGATATTAATGAAACGGCAGTTCAAGCCGTTGTAAGCGAGATTGTTGCCAGCGGCGGACAAGCGATTGCTTTCGGACATAACGTAGCGTCAGAGGATGAATGGGTCAAAGTAGTGGAAGGCGCGATAGCCGCATACGGCCGCATCGACGTTCTCGTCAACAACGCAGGCATCTCGCTGGCGATTGGCTTATTGGATACGACAGTCGAACAATGGAATAAAGTAATGGCAATCAACTTGACGAGCACCTTCCTTGGGATGAAGCATGTCGTTCCGCATATGCAAGCGAACAAGGGCGGTTCTATTATAAATATTTCCTCTATCGCAGGTCTGACGGGCAGCAGCGGTGCTGGCGCGTATACCGCATCCAAAGGCGGCGTTCGGATGTTGACCAAAGCGGCGGCAGCCGACTTCGGCAAAGACAATATTCGCGTCAATTCCGTTCACCCTGGCTATATTGAGACGCCGATGAGCTCCGAGCATGTGAACAACAAGCAAATGCTGCAATGGTTCTTGTCGCAGACAGCGTTGCCGAGAGTGGGACAAGCTTCCGAGGTCGCGCAAGCGGTGCTGTTCCTTGCTTCCGATGACGCATCGTATATTACAGGCGTTGAGCTGCCGGTGGACGGCGGCGTAACGGCCAAGTAAGCGGTCGTAAAATATACAACGAGAGGGGAATGCGCATATGGGACGCGTACAAGGGAAGGTCGCGCTAATTACGGGCGGAGCTTCGGGTATTGGTCTCTCGACGGCGAGGTTGATGGCCCGCGAAGGAGCAAAGGTCGTAATTGCCGACTATAACGTGAACGGAGCGAATGAAGCAGCGGCGGCTATCCGAGACTCTGGAGGCGAAGCGGTCGGCTTGTTCCTCGATGCCTCCAAGGAGGCGTCGATCAAGGAAGCGGTCGAATTCACCGTGAAGCAATACGGGATGATCACCGTTCTATTCAACAACGTAGGCCTGACCGATCTTCAGAAGGACCTTGATGTCGTGAATATCGATTTGGTGGAATGGGACAGGCTCATGAACGTCAATGCGAAGAGCGTGCTGCTCGGAAGCCGTTTCGCGATTCCGCATATGGTTAAGGCCGGCGGCGGTTCCATCGTCAACACGGCTTCAATGGCGGGCTTCGCAGGCGATTCGGTTCGTTCGGCATATGGCGCCTCCAAGGCGGCCGTCGTCAATCTTACGAAATATACCGCGGCGCAGTACGGCAAGGACAACATCCGCTGCAACGCTGTAGCACCAGGACTTATCCTTACTCCTGCGGCGAAAACGAGCATGCCTCAGGCTGTGCTTGATATTTTCGAAAAATACAACGCACTGCCTTATCATGGCGAAGCCGACGACATCGGATATACCGTGTTGTTCCTTGCCTCCGATGAATCCAAATTCATAACCGGCCAGACGATTCAAGTCGAGGGCGGGCATTATATGGCGAATCCGAGTATCTCCGACTTTAATCAGTATTTGGCGCAGTTCCAGCAATAATACCTATAACTTATATGAAAACAGGATGGAGCAGGGACTATTTCTGCTCCATCCTGTTTCTTTTGTTGGCGATTCTCGCTTCGTTGCACATTATGCAACAGACAGGGCTCTTTTAAACTCCTCCACAGAGCCTGGTTGCAGTAAGTGCAACAGAATACGGAATTTTGCTACTACTTCGCCTATGAAAAGCTGATTCCGTTGCACAATCTGCAATCAGCGCACGGCATGGATGCTGAAAAGCGTAGGTCTGTTGCAGAAAGTGCAACGGCAGCCTTCCCCTTAACGTAGTCGCAGCTCAGGTCGCGACATATGGATTGGGCTTGTCATTACCGGACTGTTAATTAATTTGTGAAGCTGCTCCTGCATGTAGACGGGGGAGAACGGGAAGCCATTCTCGATCCAATAGAAGATCAGGCCGTGCAAGGAGCTCACGCTATAGACGATAAGCAGCTCCTGATTGATGTCTTTGTTTATTTGCTCCATGTCCATGATGAATAATTGCTGCAGGACGCGGTACATCTTGTCCTTTAGGATATGAAGGACGTCATTGTTCATTAAGGCGCTATAGGTGGAAGCGCGCGCGTGGATGTGCTCGAATATTTTGATTGCGTTCGCCGACATTTCAGCAACGTGGAATACTTCCACCTGCTCGTATGGTGACCGATACGCTTGCTTGAATTCATCCATCAGTTCGTTGACGATATCGTCAAGAAGAGCTTCCTTATTATCATAATGAGCGTAGAACGTGCCGCGATTGTAATTGACGTGCTCGACGATTTCCGTAATCGAGATAGAAGAGAACTTTTTCTTCATCATTAGTGATAACAACGCCTGCTTAAGGGCTTCTTTACTCCGTACAATTCGGCGGTCAAGCTTTGGCTTGGACACTTGCATCGGCTACACGTCCTTTTATTTGCAGCGTTAACGAACATACGGGGTCTCATTGTTCATTACTGAACAAACGGCCGGCGATTACTGATTGTTCGTCCATTTAACCTTTATTATACTAAAAGCATCATGTGATGTGATGTTTATCCTGTCGCATGATTGCTAATGTTGAGCAGTTTCGATGAATAGAGCATGACCAATTGAGCTAACGGAGGATGAAGCATGAAACTATCGGGCAAAGTAGCTATCGTGACGGGTGCGGCATCGGGAATGGGCAAAGCAATTGCACAATTGTTTGCGGCAGAAGGCGCTAAGGTGGTCGTATCGGATATTAATGCAGAGGCAGCCGGCAAGGTTGTCGATGAAATCGTAAGCAAGGGCGGAACGGCGCTCGCCCTGGCAACGAATGTTGCTAAGGAAGAAGATATTCAGAACTTGATCGATACGACGGTACAGCAATACGGCACGCTGGACATTCTTGTCAACAACGCCGGCATTATGGATAACTTCGTTCCGGCTGCCGATCTGACGGACGAGCTGTGGGATCGCGTCTTCGCGGTCAATACGACAGGCCCGATGAGAGCGACACGCAAAGCCTTGAAAATTTTCCTCGAGAAAAAAAGCGGAGTCATCGTCAATATCGCGTCTGCAGGCGGATTGCAGGGTTCTAGAGCGGGCGCTGCGTATACAGCTGCTAAACATGCCGTGGTAGGCTTCACGAAAAATGTTGGCTTCCAATACGCGAATGAAGGCATTCGTTGCAATGCGATTGCGCCAGGCGGTGTTATTACGAATATTAGTTCCACGCTCACTGCACCGAACGAGTTCGGCATGGGCCGCGCGATGGCCGGCATGGGCATTAACCCGCGCGCGGGCGAGCCTGAGGAAATCGCGAAGGTTGCCTTGTTCCTTGCTTCCGATGATGCAAGCTTCGTGAACGGTACGGTCGTTACAGCAGATGCAGGTTGGTTGGCTTATTAAACATACAGTCAATAAATGAAATAGCGGCTCCCGCTTAGGGGCCGCTATTTCTTATAATTGTTATAAAACTTATTTTGTAATCAAAGGCTTTCGCGATTAATAATTTGAATTAATTCACAATCTATCCGTTTTAAAAAGAAAAATGTGTAAATAAATCGAATGACAAACGAACTTCCCTGATGTATTATGTATTAGTAAATTATTGGGATGGGAGTCGTTCATGTGACAGTTAGAACAGCAGCAAGCAACTTTACGACAAAGACGGTTTCATTATTTCTTATTCTTTCTCTATTCATCGCTTTAGTACCAGCCGTTCAAGCCGAGGCAGCGTCGTATTCCGACGTGGAGAAGCACTGGGCGAAGGACACGATTGCGTGGGCACAAGCCAACAAGATTGTTGATGGTTATCCAGACGGCACGTTCAAGCCGAACAAACTCGTAACTGAAGCAGAGTTTGTGAAGATTTTGCTAGGCGCGTTCAAAGTCCAAGTAGGCGAGACGGCAGCAGGAGCACATTGGACCGATGCAGTCTATCAATCCGTCGATGCATTCCATTACCCGGTTAAGGGTGCAGATAGCAAGGAGATTCGCAGCCAATCGATTAACCGACTGTCCGTTGCCGAGATTATTGCAGGCGCTAACGGCGTGAACTATGAAGGTAGTAACGCTATTCATTATTTGCTGGCCAACAACCTCTCCAAAGGCAAAGATTCTGCAACGATCAAGGGTTACCAAGGCGAAGGGCTGTTGACTCGCGCCGAAGCGGTCCAGTTCATTAAGAATGTGAAGGATGCAGGCATGACGGAGTTGAAGGTACGCCCTGAAGCTCCTTCCGATCCAACCCAGCTTCCTCCGCTGAAAGTAGATATTTCGACCACGGTCAAAGGCGCGAAGAACATCGTTCTCGACTATGCGCTGGAAGATCTGAAGGAGTTCTATCCGTATACGTATACGGGCGACAGCGAGAAAGTGACATGGAGCCTTAGATTTCCGTTCAAAACAGAGCTTCCAGCTTGGAGCGATGGCGAGGACTACGGTATTCGCATCGATCCAAACACGGGCCGCTTAACAGTTGGCTGGTATTTCTGGGTTGGCGAATTCGAGGTTGTCGCAACGTCGCAAGCAGACGGAGCGATTGTCGGTGTTCAGAAAGTACGCTTGGATTACAACAATATTAAACAAATCACAAGCAGCAACGGCGTTATCGAATTTACTTTTATCGACGAGCCGGACTGGTTTGAATACGAGTACGACGGCAAAACATACAAGGCGAATATGAATATCGATGAAGTCGAAATTTCTTACGATGTGGACGGAGAGTACACTCCGATTGAGATTACATCGAGAGAGTACGATGCCAAAGCCAATAAGGTGACGTTCCGCTTCGCGCCATTCAAAGCAACGGATAAGGAACAAACGTTTATCGTCGATATCGGCTACATGGAGAGCACGTATTTGTCGGCTACGGTATTTACCGTTCCGGCGGCACAATAATTTTGTAATAGGGAAAGGGTCTGCTTGCGAGCAGGCTCTTTCTTTTTCTATGCGAGTAAGCATTGCTATTTTATTGACGGTTAACTATACTTTTTGAGAGGTTGCAACCTGTTATAACTAACCAGATTTCATATCTGCATGAAACGATCGATTGTATGGACGTAAATGGAGGTTGTAAAATGAACGGAACGCAAACGCTCAGCCGTGCGCTCGATATTTTATTCGCATTGGCTGAATCGAACGGCACTTTATCCGTAACGGAAATTGCGGATAAGGCGGGATTGCCCGAAAGCACGACTTACCGCTTTCTTCAGACGCTGGAACAGAACGGCATTGTAGAGCGCAAAGGAAAGCGTCAGATAGGGTTGGGACTGCGTATATTGGACTTGGCAAGAAGCCTTACGCAGCAAACCTATAGGGAATTGCTATCATTGGCATTGCCGATTATGCAGGAATTGACGGAACAAACGCATGAAACTTCATTGCTGTTCATTCGCTCGGGAATCAATGCCATTTGCATTCAGCATGTCAAAAGCCGTGAATTGATTCAGTTTGTTATTGAAGACGGACGCTCGCTACCCTTGCATCTTGGTGCTTCAGGGAAAGTCATTTTAGCTTATGAAAATCAGAAGTTCCAGGAGAAGTTTATTCAGGATATAGCGGCGGAAGGTTTTGCCGGGTCTCCGTCAGATTTACGGGAAGAGCTTGCTTCTATTCGGAGTAAGGGAGTTGCCGTTACACATGGGGAGGTTGATTCGGATGTATTTGCAATTGCGGCTCCGATCCTCGACAGCTACAACATGGTTGTTGCCAGCATTTCGATAGCCGGTCCTAACTTTAGATTCGTGAAGGATTCGGACGACGAAGGACTTGTCTGGCACGCAGCTCAACAGCTATCCCAAAAATTCGGTATGCAGGCAAGCGATAATACGGAAACCGTATAGCGAAGTTGCAAAAACGGGGCTGTCTCAAAAGGTTAAAACACCTTTAAGGACAGTCCTTTTTTTTGTTTATTTTAATTCGGATAAGAATACTGTGAAAAGATATTGACAGACGAAATGAATGGTTATATATTTACTAATATTATCGATATGTAATATTTAAGTATCTAATAGTGATAATTTGTTCAAATCTCTAATTGGCATTTAATCGCAAGGGAGTGAACGCGTTGAGTCATAGCTTGAGAGAAAGATCGCTTCTATTCGCGCTGTCTTTGGGAGACGCGGGCACGAGCATCGGGGAACAGGATAGGCAGGCTGAGAGCCGATCGGCTGCGGACGAATGGAGAAGTTGGTACCGACAAAAGGTCCAACTGGCCGAATCGGCGGCTTTCGCATTCATACTGGAGAGGGATCCGGCGTCTGCTTCCCCTATTGCCAGTGGGTCCTTGTCCAGTTCGCCCATTCATCTAGACGGCAATTCGTTAATGGGTTATCTAGCGGGAATAACGAGTCATATCGGCCTCATCGCCGAAGCGGATGTTCGCCATAATGAGCCGTTCCATGTCGCGCGATCGTTATCGTCCTTGGATCATGCCAGCAGCGGAAGGGCTGGGTGGAAATTGGCGGCAGAGCAAACGGCTGCCGATTATGAGGAACGGAAAGCGGAGTTTTTCGCCGTCGCGATGGAGCTGTGGGACAGCTGGGACGATGAGGCGGTATTGGCGGATCAAGCAAGCGGACGTTTTTTGGATCGCGGTCGTGTACGCACGATCGATCATCACGGCCGGCACTTTAACGTTGCAGGACCATTAAGCATTCCGCGTCCGCTGCAAGGGTATCCTGTACTGGCGACGGAAGAGCAGTCTGTTTTAAACGATGATTACGCGGCGCATTGGGCGGATATTGTCATGTTGCGCCCGTCCTCCTTCGCAGACGCTATCGAAAAAAACGGGGAAATAAAGCGTCGCCTTCAACTGCGGAACAGGCAAGCGGAAGCGAGACAGCTTGCGCTCATTAAGGTCGAAGTAACGGCGCCAATAGAAAATCTGGCAGAGCAAGACAAGCAACAACCTATTACAAGGGAACGACAAGGGCCGGAGGCGAACCCTCTGCTTCTGCTGTCCGGAACGGCTGAGCAATTGGCCGATGAATTGCAATACTGGTTCGGTCAACAAGCGGTCGATGGCTTCATCCTATCATCGGAGACGTTGATGGCGCATGTGAAGTCATTCGTGGAACAAGTCATTCCT
Organism: Paenibacillus sp. YIM B09110; assembly: GCF_037167145.1. Classification (NCBI taxonomy): domain Bacteria; kingdom Bacillati; phylum Bacillota; class Bacilli; order Caryophanales; family Paenibacillaceae; genus Paenibacillus; species Paenibacillus sp. YIM B09110. The sequence continues at coordinate 160,064 of NZ_JBANSP010000012.1, forward strand.
TTGCTTGAGCAGAGGGGAATCGTGCAGCGAAGCTGCCAAGGCCAAACTCTCCGGGAAAACATCGGATTATCGCGTCCGGGAAATAGGCTGTATTCTCTTATCGGAGAACAACAGAGAAAGGGGAATGGCGACGATGGCAAATAAAAAGCTGATTTTGAGCGCCATTATGTCCACGGTCAATACATGGCGGCATCCGGGGCTGGATCCGAAAGGTATCTTTACGCTCGAGTTTTATAAGGAGCTGGCGCGGACGGCCGAGCGAGGCAAGCTCGATATGCTTTTTTTTGGCGATGCCATATCCTTGCCGGGTCAGGAGCGGGGAGACCGAATCGCCGAGCATGTCCTTACAAGAGGCATTGAGCCGTTGACGCTTATCTCGGCGTTATCCTCGCATACCGAAAGAATAGGTCTTATTAGTACGTTAAATACGAGTTATATGGAGCCTATCCAGATTGCCCGTAAGATGGCGACTGCCGATTTGTTAAGCGGAGGCCGAACCGCTTGGAACGCGGTGACTGGCACGATAGGGAAAGACGATGACAATCTGTTTAAGCGGGAAGCGATGAGCCACGCCGATCGATACGAGCGGACGGACGAATATATCGAGCTGGTTAAGAAGCTTTGGCGAAGCGGCGCCTCTTCCGAAGCAGCTTTCCATCATCGGGGCAAATGGTTTGAAGTTAACGAGGGGCTGAATATTCCTGCCTCCGAGCAAGGACAGCCTTTGATTATCCAGGCCGGCCGCTCGGTCGAATTCCAGCGTCAAGCCGCGAAGACGGCCGATGCCGTCTTTACGACCTTCTCCAATCTGGAGGAAGGAAGAGCCTTTTACGCGAACGTCAAAAACCACATGGCTCAATTCGGAAGAAAACGCGACGATATCAAGATATTGCCGGGTTTGCGCCCGATTATTGCGGCTACCGAACAAGAGGCGCTGCAGAAGCAAGCCTACCTATCGAGTCTGATTCATCCAATCTTGTCCATTAACAGCCTTTCTCAAAGTCTCGCATTTGATCTCTCGGATTACGATCCGAACGGACCTCTGCCCGAGTTGCCTGAGCCAAGCTCTCGTCTGACGCATGATGATTTGGCGTACCGCAGCCAATTAGTGGAGCTGGCGTCCAAGCAAAACCTGTCGATATTGGAGCTAAGCCGAAAAATATCCGATTCGCGGGGTCATCTGTCTTTTGTCGGGACACCTGAGAAGCTTGCCGACTATATGGAGGAGTGGCTGGATAAAGAGGGCAGCGATGGCTTTAATATTATGTTTCCGTATTTGCCGGGCGGTCTAAACGACTTCGTGGATTTGGCTATTCCGGTCCTGCAACGCAGGGGATTGTTCCGCAACCGCTATGAGGGGGCGACGCTGCGCGAACACTTGGGTTTGCCAGATTGAAGCCATTAGCCTTACAATATTAAAACAATTAATCCGATTGGAATAGTGTGTTGACAGAATGGTAGTTATAAAATATATTTAATTAATAATAATTGATTATCATTAAGTGATAAATAATCCAACCATGCCAATGGAGGGTGTTTAATACAGATGGTATAGAGCTCCATCGGGAGGTGTTCCATTCTCTTATTTGGCTAAGGTTGATTCGATTATTTATTTTTTCGAATATTAAACCTACTAAACTCATCGGAAATTGTGGTTAAAAATTTGTTTGGAGAAAGGATACATGCATGAGCGCAACGGCGATTGACTTCAGAAACGTGACCAAAAGCTACGGAGCCGGCAACGTGTTAGAAAATTTTAACTTGTCGATTCCGACAGGGAAAATTTTAACGCTTATCGGACCATCAGGCTGCGGGAAGACAACGCTGCTGAAAATGATCAACCGTCTGGTGGATGCCGATGCCGGTACGATCCTCGTGGAAGGAAAAGATATCGGCAGTCTCGATCCCGTCTTGCTTCGCCGCGATATCGGATATGTCATTCAGCAGATCGGGTTATTTCCGCATATGACAATCGAAGACAATATTACGATAGTTCCTCGCCTGAAATCAGCGAAGAAGAAGAAGGAGCTTGCTGATCGTGCGGCCCAGCTGCTTCGTATGGTTGGCCTTGAACCGGAGAAGTTCCGGCGCCGTTATCCCCATGAGCTCAGCGGCGGACAGCAGCAGCGCATAGGTGTAGCCAGGGCGCTTGCCTCGGAGCCGTCAATCATTTTAATGGATGAACCTTTCAGCGCGCTTGATCCGATTAGCCGCGTCCAGCTTCAGAACGAGCTTATCGGGTTGAACCAGAAGGTTGGCAAGACGATCGTTTTCGTAACGCATGATATCGATGAAGCCTTAAAGATCGCGGATGTCATCGTATTGCTCCGGGATGGCAAGATTGAACAGATCGGTGCTCCCGATGAACTGCTGCGCAATCCCGCAAGCGATTATGTGAAGGAGTTCGTTGGACCTGAGCGCTATGCAGCCAAAGAGGATAAGCGCTTCGCGAATCACTCGGCTACAGCCCGCGATTTCATAACGGAGCCCGTCTTCATACCAGACGACTATACCGTTGCAAGAGCGGTTAAGGCGGCCGACGATGCAAGGGCCGAAGGGCTGATCGTATTAAATGAAAACAAGGTTTACACGGGTATCTTGTCCGCGCTGGAGCTGCGTGCCTTGGATAAGCTCGACGGAACTGCCTTGTTGTCGGACCTGCAGCCCGTCAAAGCAGCCCCTATTGCTGCTGAGGCTCCGCTAAGCGAAGTGCTGCATGCTCTCAAACGGAATGCCATCATTCCCGTATTCGGGAAAAACGATCATATCAGCGGAGTTATTAGCCAAGCGAGTATTATCGAGGCGGCTGCCGCCAAGCTGCTTCCAGAGGAGGTGAAGGCGTGAACCTGTTTTTCGAAAGACTGGCTCGTGATTGGCCGGAAATTGCCGCCAAAACGGTCGAACATGTTAACGTTGCCTTCATCTCCGTGGCGATTGCATGTCTAATCGCGATACCGCTCGGCATCTACTGTACGCGCCATGAGCGGTTCGCCAAAGTGATCCTTACTGCTATTTCCGTCATTCAGACGATTCCAAGCTTGGCATTATTCGGTTTTCTCATTCCGATTGTGGGGATTGGAACCAAGCCGGCCGTCATCGCGTTGACGCTCTACGCGCTGCTCCCGATTCTTCAGAATACGTATGAGGGCATTAGAGGGGTTGACCAATCCGTCATTGAATCCGGTGTCGGAATGGGGATGACCAGAGGGCAACTGCTATGGAAGGTGCAAATGCCGATTGCCCGCAGCTACATTATGGCCGGCATCCGATTGGCAGCCGTGCACGCCATTAGCGGAGCGACTATTGCTTCCTATATCGCAGCGGGCGGACTCGGCGACATTATTACCCGCGGCTTGGCCTCGATTAATACGATTACGCTATTAGAAGGGGCTTTGCCGGTATCGCTGCTTGTTATCATCGCTAACATTATTTTGTTTGTCTTATACCGACTGCTGACGCCAAAAGGACTGCGTCATACGTTGAATAAACGATAAAGGGGTTTGTATTCATATGAAAAAATGGTTCGGTATTTCGTTAAGTCTGGTTTTGGTTATTATGCTGGCAGCTTGCTCTTCATCTAAATCATCCGGTTCAGGAACGATTACAATCGCGACGAAAGGTTTCGGCGAGCAGGATATTCTTGCTAGTATCGTGGCGCAGCTGATCGAGAAGGAAACCGATTTGTCTACGAAAATCGTCAAGCTGAACGATGCGCTGTTGTGGGACGGCATCAAATCGGGCGAAGTCGATACTTACGTGGAATATACGGGAACGGCATTGCTGAACGTGTTGAAGCATGAGCCGGTATACGAGCCGAGCGAAGCCTACGACATCGTCAAGAAGGGCATGAAAGAGCAAAACAACGTCGAGGTGCTGGACAAAATCGGTTTTAACGATACGTTGGTATTCGTCATGCCGAAGGACAAAGCCGACGCGCGGGGCATCAAAACCTTGTCGGACGTCGCTGCTCAGTCTCAAGAATTGGTGCTTGGCGCTTCCCAAAGGTTCATTACCCGCGAGGATGACTTGCCGCTCATTAATAAAATATACAATACCCAATTCAAAGAAATCAAAACGATGGATCCGGGCTTGCAGTTCAAAGCGGCGGAGGATGGCCAAGTCGACATATTCACGACTTTGTCCACTTCGGGCACATTGCCTTCGACCAACAACGTCATTATTGTAGACGACAAAAAAGCCTTCGTCCCTTACGATGCGGTGCCTTTCGTAAAAGGAGCAACGCTTGAAGCTCATCCGGAGCTCAAGGACGTATACGCTAAATTGGCGGGCAAAATCAATGACGAAGCCATGCAAAAGCTGAACGAGCAGGTAGATATCGAGCAAAAGCTGGCTGCCGACGTGGCTAAGCAATGGCTTGAGGAAAATGGATTGCTATAATTGCCTGTTTATTTGCTAGGTAAATCAATACAGAAAAGAGCCGCTTTACTCAAAATGGCTCTTTTCTCCCTTTACTGACAAGAAAATGAGGTGGAACGGTATGACTAACCGGCCAAAGCACATGATTTTAAATGCATTTCTTTCAACTAACCATAACGGCAGCTGGCGTTATCCGGGCGGTGATGCGGAGCGTCACCGCTTTTCCTTCTATAAGAAGGTCGTACAAACCGCCGAAAGAGGCAAAATGGATATGTTTTTTGTCGCCGATAAATTGGCCGTATTCGATCATGAAGCGATGCGAACCTATACGAGCTACATTCGAATGGAGCCTTTTGCGCTGCTTTCGGCCTTAGCGGCGGTAACCCGCCATATCGGCCTTGCAGGCACGCTTTCCACGACGTATAACGAGCCCTTTCACGCGGCGCGCAAGCTAGCATCGCTCGATCATATTAGCGGTGGCAGGGCGGCATGGAATGTCGTTACGTCTACGAATGACGAGGAAGGCCGGAATTTCGGCAGAGAGTCGCATTTGGAGCATGGCAAACGTTACGCGCGGGCGGATGAATTCGTCGAGGTCGTCAAGGGTCTTTGGGACAGCTGGGAGGACGATGCCTTCGTTGTCGACAAGGAATCCGGCGTATTCGCCAATTCAGATAAGCTTCATGTTCTTAATCATGTCGGCGAGCATTTCTCGGTTAGAGGACCGCTCAACGCCGCTCGTCCGCCCCAAGGCAATCCGGTCATCGTATACGCGGGAGCTTCGGAGGCGTGCCAAGAGCAGGCTGCCCGGAACGGGGATGCGGTATTCGTATCGCCGGAATCGCCGGACGACGCGAAGAAGCTGTACGCCAGTTTCAAGGATAGATTAGCCAAATACGGACGCCAAGCGCAGGAGTTAAACATTTTGCCTGGCGTATTGGTCATCGTCGGGCAGACGGAGGAAGAGGCGCGGGCGAAGTCGGAGCTGCTGGACAGCCTGATTCCGGAGGGTCTTGGCCTCTCGCGCTTGCAGGACTTATTCGGAATCGATTATTCCGCCTATCCATTAGATGAGCCGCTTCCTAAGCTGGCCGATACGCTTGCTCCGGACCAATTGAATAAGAGGCTGTTAGATAAGCTTATCGCAGCGGAATTGAGCGGGTTAACGATTCGCGGGTTGTATACCGGCTTAATGAAGGCTTCGATGTGGGAAATCGTAGGGACGCCCGAGCAGGTTGCCGACGAGCTGCAGCTGCGGTTCGAAAGCGGCATGGCTGACGGATTTAATATAACATCGCCTTATTTGCCTGGCGGGCTGGATGAATTCGTCGATCACGTAATTCCGTTGCTGCAGCAAAGAGGACTGTTCCGAACGGAATACGAAGGGCCTACCTTGCGGGAAAGCTTGGGGCTAAGACGCCCAGTGAACCGCTATGCCTTGTCGGGAGGAGAGAAATCAAATGGTTAAAAGAAACGATAGAATGCTGCTTGGCGCCTTTACCTCTTCGACTCATTTGGCGAATTGGAGGCATCCGGATGCCGCATCCGACCAATTAATGCAGCTGGACTATTACAAGCGCTTGATTCAAGCGGCCGAGCGGGGATTGTTCGACCTTTTCTTTGTCGCGGATAAATTATGCATATTCGAATCCGAGCTTGCTATCAAACATACGTCTAATTTTCAAAGCGTCGAGCCTATCGGTTTGCTGTCGGCGTTATCCGCGGTTACCGAGCATATCGGACTTGCGGCAACCTTATCGACTAGCTATCATGAGCCGTTCCACGCGGCGAGGTCGCTCGCGACGCTCGACCATCTGAGCGACGGCCGGGCGGCATGGAATATCGTTACTTCAACGAACGACGAGGAAGCGCGCAACTTTGGCAGGGAAAACCATTTCACGCATGCGGAACGATATGAGCGCGCGCAGGAGTTTGTCGACGTCGCACTTGGGCTATGGGATTGTTGGGATGAGGGAGCTTTCGTTACCGATAAGGAAACGGGCGTGTTTGCCGATACGAGCAGGCTGAAGCCGCTTGAGCACAAAGGGAAACATTTTAGCGTCAAAGGTCCGCTCAATCTTGGCCGTTCGCCGCAAGGTCGTCCGGTTATTGTCCATGCCGGATCCTCGGAGGACGGTATGAAGCTTGCCGCCTCGCGGGCGGATATCGTGTTTACGACCCCGCGGACGCTTGAAGAGGGGATAGCGCAATACAATGCGTTCAAGAGCAGACTTGCTGCTTATGGAAGACAACCTGAGCAATTAAAGGTAATGCCGGGCGTGTTCCTCATTGTCGGGAGGACGGATGAGGAAGCGGCCGAGAAGGAAGCGCAGCTCGCCGAGCTGGTGCTGCCCGAAGTCGGGCTGGATTCGCTGTCTAGCAGCTTGGGCATCGATTTGTCCGTACTGCCGCTCGACGGTCCAATGCCGGCCTTGCCAGACCGTGATGCATTCAACAAAAGCAAAACAGGCCTGGACAGCATAGCCGCATTGGCCGCCAAGGAAAACTTAACGATTCGCCAGTTCTATCAACGCTTCTCCAAATCGAAGCTCGCATTCGAGATTACCGGCTCGCCGCAAACGATTGCCGATCAGCTGGAGCTTTGGTTCGAATCGGGCGCTGCCGACGGGTTTAACATCATACCTTCGCATACGCCTGGGGGGCTGGAGGATTTCGTAGAGCTTGTCGTGCCTGAATTGCAAAAGCGGGGTCTCGTTCAGCAAGCGTATGCGGAAGGAACTTTGCGCGAGCAGCTTGGACTGAGAATAAAGGAGGCGATTTTATAATGGAGAACCAAGATTTGTTGTGCGAGCTGCCTGCCGTCAAAGAACGTACGATCGGATACGAGCCGGTAAAACGCAAAGTGAAGGTAGTCTTTAACGGAGCGACGATCGCAGAGAGCGAGCATGTCATTTTGGTGCGCGAAGAGAAGGTTGTGCCCGTCTATTATTTTCCGCTATCGGATGTCAATGAGCAGTGGCTGGTGAAGACCGACCGCAGCTCTTTCTGCAATTTGAAGGGGACCGCTTCCTATTGGCATATCAAGGTGGACGGCGAGCTGGCGCAGAACGCGATTTGGACGTACGAGGATCCGATCGAAAAAAGCGCATTTCTGAAAGGCTACGTCGCTTTCTATTGGAAAAAAGTTGAGATATTCGAGGAAAACGAGCAAGTATTCGGTTTCCCGCGCGATCCGAAAGTACGCATCGATACGCTGCACAGTACTCGAGCGATTAAAGTCGTCGTTAATGGCGAGACGCTTGCCGAGAGTCGGCAGCCCGTCATACTTTTCGAAACGGGAATGGCTCCGCGATATTTTTTGCCGAAGGAAGACGTGAGGCTGGATAAGCTTACGTTGACCGACAAAACGGCATACTCGCCCTACAAGGGAACTTCGGAAATCTGGACGGCGAACATAAACGGGCTCAAAGAAGAGATTGCTGTTCGTTACTCGGATCCTGCTCCCGAAGCGCATAAACTGAAGGATTTGATTGGTTTCTATCAAGAGAAAGCGGAGGCTTTCTATATCGACGAGGAAAAGTGGGAGCCCGTCGAAGGCGAGCATCTGTATCTGAAAGGCATCTGATTCTCGGAATAAGCTAGCAACAACTAGAAAGGAGCAACGCGAATGGACTTGATTAAAGCGCAAAGAGGAACGGAGCTTCGCTGCAAGGGCTGGCGCCAGGAGGCGCTGCTCCGCATGCTGGAGAACGTACTGGAAAACGGCGAAAACCAGAAGGAGCTTATCGTGTACGCCTCGCTCGGCAAGGCCGCTCGCAATTGGCCTTCCTATCACGCTATCGTGAACACGCTGCTGACGCTTGCGGAGGACGAGACGCTCGTCATTCAGTCAGGCAAGCCGATCGGCGTTTTCAAGACGCATGTGCGCGCTCCGCTGGTCATTATGGCCAATTGCAACATCGTCGGACGCTGGGCAACAAGCGAGAATTTCTATTCCCTACAGGAAAAGGGACTAATTATCTGGGGCGGGCTCACGGCTGCCGCATGGCAATACATCGGCTCGCAAGGGGTGCTTCAAGGCACTTATGAAATTTTTCAATGCATTGCTAGAATGCACTATGGTGGCAGCCTAAGCGGCCGCTTTATCCTTACCGCGGGACTTGGCGGGATGGGAGGCTCGCAGCCGCTTGCAGGGAAAATGGCGGGAGCGGCCATCCTATGCGTCGAGGTGTCGGAGGAACGAATAGACAAACGAATCGCGGCCGGTTATTTGGAGCGCAAGACCGGCGATTTGGACGAAGCGCTGCGCTGGATCGACGAAGCGAAGGCAAGCCGTGAGAGCGTATCGGTCGGGCTGCTCGGCAATGCGGCGGACGTCTATCCGGAGTTGCTGGATAGAGGCATCATTCCAGATATCGTTACCGATCAAACATCGGCGCATGATCTACTATACGGCTACATTCCAAGCGGTTATACGGTTGCCGAGGCCGCCGAAGCCAGAACCGCGGAGCCGCAAAAACTGCAGGACGACGCCGGAGCTTCCATCGCAAGGGAAGTAGGCGCAATGCTCGCATTTAAAGCGCGCGGCTCGATCGTCTTTGACAACGGAAATAACATTCGAACGCAAGCAGTCAAATACGGCTTGTCCAATGCGTTCGATATCGATATATTTACCGAGGCGTTTCTGCGCCCGCTGTTCGCAAGAGCAATCGGGCCTTTCCGCTGGATCGCGCTTAGCGGCAATAAAGAAGATATTCGCATCATCGACGAGTATATACTGGACGAATTCAAGGACAACGATATCGTGACCAACTGGATCGGGTTGGCTAACGCCTACGTGCCGGTCGAAGGATTGCCTGCTCGAATCGGATGGTTCGGGCACGGCGACCGGACGAAGCTGGCGCTGGCAGTTAACCAAATGGTCAGAAAAGGCAAGTTGTCGGGACCTATCGCCTTTTCCCGCGACCATCTGGATGCCGGTGCGATGGCCCATCCGACGATTATGACGGAGAGGATGAAGGACGGCAGCGATGCCATCGCCGATTGGCCGTTGCTGAATGCGATGATGAGCTGTTCGTCGATGGCCGACTTGGTTGCCATCCACTCGGGAGGCGGCGGTTATGCAGGCTTCATGACCAGTGCGGGAATTACGATCGTAGCCGACGGAGCCGAAGCAACGGAGGAACGTTTGCAGACGGCGCTGACTAATGATACAGGCCTTGGCGTGCTTCGTTACGCCGATGCAGGCTACGAGGAATCGTTCGACGAAATCGACAAAAAAGGGATACGGCGCGTGAACGCCGATCAATAAGAACAGCAAACTACTACCTGGCAGGAGGATAATGACATGCGTGAATTAACGAAAGAGGACGTGCTCGCGGCAGTCCGGGGAGGTTCCGTCTACGCGAGCGGAGGCGGCGGCTGGGTCGACCATGGACTCGAAATTGGAAGCGCGGCGCTGGCGATCGGCAAACCGAAGCTCGTATCGGTGGATGAGCTGCCGGACGATGCGATCGTGCTGACATGTACGGCAATCGGCGCGCCTGCAGGTACGGATTGGCAGATGCTAGGCAAAGACTATATTAAAGCGGTCGAGCTCATTATGGAGCAATACGAGGGAAGGATCGTTGGCGTGATGACGCCGCAGAACGGCATGTCGAGCTCGATTAACGGCTGGCTGCCCGCGGCTGCGCTCGGCCTTGTCGTGGTAGACGCGACCGGCGACATCAGGGCGCATCCAACCGGCAAGATGGGTTCGCTGGGACTCGCTTCAAGCCTTGAATACGAGACGATACAAGCGGTTGTCGGCGGCAAGCCGGAGCTTGGCTCGTATATCGAGCTGGTCGTGAAAGGAACGCCTGCGCGTACGTCCAATATTTTGCGAACGGCGTCCGATATGGCCGGCGGGTTTATCGCTGCCGCGCGGCATCCGCTGCCGGCGAAGTATATAAGGGAGCATGCGGCGCTAGGCGGCATCTCTATCGCGATCGAACTCGGCAAGGCCATTATCGAGGCGGAGCCGCAAGGCGCGGAGCATGTGCTTCAAACGATTTGCGGTCATACCGGGGGCAAATTGCTGGCCAGAGGCCGCATAACGAAGAAGGACGTCCATTATGCGGGCGCTTTCGACCTTGGCACGATTGAACTGGAAGAAACGGACGGCAGGCTTGTGAAGCTGCATGTCATGAATGAATATATGGCCGTGGATGGGCCGGACGGAGAACGGCTTAGCACGTTCCCGGATGTCATCGCCACCTTATCGCTGGAGACGGGACGTCCGGTAAGTGTTGGACATATCGAAGAAGGGGCAGAGATCGGCGTATTCGTCATTGACCGTTCCCTTATTCCGCTGAGCTCGAGCGTGAAGGATCCTTCCGTGTATCCGGAAGTCGAGCAAGCGATGGGAATTGAACTGCTGAAATATTTGGGAACGCCGTCCGGAGCAGGGGTTTAGCCGTGAACAGCGGGCGGATTGATCGCGGGGAAACGCTGCACCTTGATGGAAGAAACCTTACGATACAGGAATTATACAATGTCTCGTACGGAAATAAGCGGGTTTCGGTAGCTGCGGCTGCGACGGAGAGACTGGAGCGGTCGCGGAAGCTCGTATTCGAGCTTGCCGAGCAGGATCAGCCTGTATATGGTCTAAATCGCGGTGTAGGCTGGAATAAGGATAAGAAGATTAGCCCCTCCTTCTTCGAGGGCTTTAACCGCAACTTATTATTTTCTCATCATGCTGCGGTCAAGCCGGAGGCGACGGAGGAGGAAGTGCGCGCGGTGCTCCTAGCTAGGCTGAACGGCCTTCTTTTAGGACATACGGGCATTCAGCCGGCGGTCGCCTTGCGATACGCGGAGTTTCTTAATCATGGCATTCATCCCGTGCTGCGGCTTCGCGGTTCGGTCGGCGCTTCGGACATTACGCTTATCTCGCCCATTGGTTTGGCGATGATCGGTGAAGGGAACGTGCGCTATGGCGGCGAACTCATTCCGGCTGGCGAAGCATTGCTACGGGCAGGGCTGGAGCCTTTGCGGATGGGACCGAAAGACGGGCTCGCAATCGTCAGCTCCAATGCGGTATCGTCCGGAATCGGAGCGCTGGCTTTGCATGAAGGCCGCCTGCTTCTGGAGCTTGCAGACGCCGCGGCTGCGTTGTCGCTCGAGGCGCTGCGCGGCAATGTCAGCGCGCTCGATCCCGCCGTGCATCATGTCAGACCTTATCAAGGGCAGCTTGAGAGCTTGGACGGCATTCGTCGTTTACTTCGCGATAGCGACCTTTGGGACAATCAAAATGCTGAATCGCTGCAGGACCCGCTAAGCTTTAGAGATGTTTGTCAAATTCACGGAGCCGCAAGGGACTCGCTCGCCTATACAGAGAGCCGGCTTGTTACCCATTTGAACTGCTCGGATGACAACCCGTGCGTGCTTCCGGATGAAGGGCGAATCGTGTCTAACGCAAATTTTGATCCGATCGTTTGGGTGCTCGGCTTCGAGATGCTGGGCAATGCGCTTGTCCACGTCTCGCGGAGTTCCTGCTTTCGGACATTAAAGCTGGGCAACCCCGCCTTTACGGGATTGACCCGCTTTCTTACCGCGAACGAAGCTTCGTCCATCGGATTGTGCACCGTACAGAAAACGGTAACCGCGCTTGACGCCGAAATCCGTCATCTGTCTAACCCGGTTTCCGCCGATTATTATTCGCTCGCAGGGGATATCGAGGATCACGGAACGAACGCGCCGTTCGTCGTAGCCAAAACAAGGGATATTATTGATCGGCTCTACTATGTACTCGCTATCGAGCTGCTTCATGCTGCGCAAGCGATCGATTTGCGCGGGGAGCTGCGGCTAGGAAAGGGATCTGCTGCCGCCTATCGCGCCATTCGCTCCGTTGTGCCCTTTTTGGACCAAGATCGCGAGCAAACCAAGGATATTGAACAAATATATGAATTATGCAAAAGCGGTCAACTGCTGCAAGCCATCAAATCCGCATTAGGTGAGCATTAATAGTTGTCTAATCATCTCGATTTCTATCGAAAGAAGTGAACCTACAAAATGAAAGATCAAGCCTACGAACTTTCCGTTCGCGGCAATTTGGTCCTGCCCGGCGGTAGAATCGTGAACAACGGCGTGTTGGCTATCAATCAAGGCCGCATAACGGCGATATTAGAAGACGGAGAGCCGTTTGATTCTAGCGATCATCAAGACTTTACCGGCATGTGGATTGTACCCGGAGCGATAGATGCGCATGTTCATTGCTTCAGCGAGCCTTCCGAGGGAATAACGGGAGCGACTCGCTCCGCGGCAGCGGGAGGCGTGACGACGATTATCGATATGCCGTACGATTCCGACGAACCGGTATGGACGGCAGAGCTTCTGGAAAGGAAAGCCGAACGGATTGGGTCGGAAGCGTTCGTTGACGTTGCCTTGCTTGCGACGATCCGGCCGGATGGTGATATGGACGAAATCGCCAGACTCGCTGAAGCAGGCGCTTGCGGCTTTAAGCTATCGACCTTCAATACGAATTCGTATCGATTTCCGCGAATCAATGACGGCGAGATGCTGGAAGCGTTCGAGCATATTGCCGCTCAGAAGCGCGCCGTCGGCCTGCATGCCGAGAATGATGAAATCGTTCGCCGGTTTTCGAAGAAGCATGAGGCGGGGGATGTGCACCATGATCCGCTGCTGCATTGCAAATCAAGACCGCCGGTTGCGGAAAGCACGGCCGTGGCGACCGCGCTTGAGCTTGCTTATTGGTCCGGGGCGCATGTCCACTTCCATCATACGACCGTTCCGCATGCGGTTAGGTTGGCGGAAAGCTATGCAAGGGAAGGCGTTGCCGTAAGCGTCGAGACTTGCATCCACTATCTCGTGCTAACGGACCGCGATATGATGCGGATGGGCGCCAAGGCTAAGATCAATCCGCCGCTTCGAGCGCCTAAGGATCAATCAGAGCTGTGGGAGCAGTGCAGAAACGGAGCTATCGGTCTCGTAACCTCTGATCATGCTCCTTGGAAAATCGAGAAAAAAAGCGCGTCGAACATTTTCGACAATGCTTCTGGTGCGCCAGGAGTAGAAACGCTTGTGCCGTTATTGTATGCCTTCGGCGTAGCGGAAGGGCGTCTGTCGATCCACGATCTTGTAAGGTTAGTGAGCGAAAATCCGGCAAGAGTATACGGACTCTCCGATCGCAAAGGGGCGCTCAAAATAGGCGCGGATGCCGATTTTATTGTAATCGATCCTGCCGCTCGGTGGGTGCTCGACGAGAACGACCAGCATAGCAACGCAGGCTGGAGCTTGTATCACGGACTGGAAATGAAGGGCCGAATTGAAGCATCCTACGTTCGCGGTCATGAGGTTTATGACGGCAAGTCCGTGTCCGATAAGCGCATCGGGCAATTCGTTAAGCCCGGCCATGTATCGTATTTGCCATTGAAACCTTACAAGGAGGCGAAGAGCAATGATTCGGTTATCGTTGAAGCCAAGTGAGGCCAGAATCTGGTCTGATATTGAGACGTTAAGCAAAATCACGAATCCGGAGCGGCCATGGACCAGACGTCCTTTTACGGCGCTATATGAAGAGGGACGCGCATGGCTTAAGCAGGAGATGGCGACGCTGGGACTAGAGGTATACCAGGACGCGGCATCGAATGTCATTGGCCGACTTGCGGGAAGCAAGCCGGAGCTGTCTCCGATTATGGTGGGGTCGCATACGGATACCGTTACAGGCGGCGGACGATTCGATGGCATAGCGGGTGTAGTTGTAGGATTGGAACTCGTTCGGATGCTGAAGGAAGCGGACATTCAATTGGACCATCCGCTTGAAATCGTCGATTTCACGGCGGAGGAGCCGACGGATTTCGGCGTTTCAACCGTCGGAAGCCGGGGGATGGTCGGCAATCTGAGCGAAGATATGCGCAACAGCCGCGATCCGGAGGGTCGCGTGCTGATCGATTGTATTGCCGAAGCGGGAGGCAATCCTGCTCGGATTGATCAAGAAGCAAGAAAGCAAGGGTCGGTAGCGGCTTATTTGGAGCTGCACATTGAGCAAGGCCCAGTCTTGGTGGAAACGTCCAGACCTCTCGGTGTAGTAACCGGGATTGTCGGCATTAGCCGCTATCAAGTAACGGTTATCGGGCAACCGGATCATGCCGGGACAACGCCCATGACGATGCGGCGCGATGCCTTGCCGGCGGCCGGGGAGCTGTTTGTCGAGCTGGAAACGATTTGCCGTAAAGCTTACAGCAGTCCTGTTGTCGGCACCGTCGGCGTCGTTAATGTTAATCCGAATGCGGCGAATGTAGTGCCTGGCGAAGTAACGTTCAAATTTGAGGTTCGCAGCATCGATGCCGCGTTGATCGCCGAAGTGTGCGAGCACTATTTGGAACGCGCCCGGGCACTTGTTGAGAATCGGGGACTATCCATTCGAATCGAAGCGTTGACCCGTTCGGAGCCGGTAACCGTTCCCGAGCACATCCGCAGCGCGCTTGCGCTCGCATGCCGTGAAACGCTAGGGAGCGACTCGCTGTATGCAGAGCTGCCTAGCGGCGCCGGCCATGACGGCAACCAATTGAGCCGGATTGCGCCGATCGGCATGCTGTTCGTGCCAAGCTTAGGCGGACGCTCCCATTGTCCGGAAGAATGGACGGATATTCAGCCAATCGCTCAGGGAGCGGAGGCATTGGCCCGGGCAATCATCCATTTGGATAAAAATGTTGTATAGAACAAACATGCAAAAGCCTAGCGACTCTGAGGTTGTTGACCTCCGTTTCGCTAGGCTTTTTTAATTGAAACAGGGATAGTCGCTTTATGGAGGAAGGTGTATGATCAATGCAAAGATTCCTTTAATTAACTGCTAGACATATGGAGAGAAGGTTGGGATATTATGATACCTTTATTCGGCAAAAACGGCGAAGTTCCCGCAAAGCTGACAGTCGCTTTCGCGGAGAGCAGCCTCTGGAAAGACGGAGGCGTGTTAGGCTGTCTGGACGCTTACTTCGGAAAGCACCACCCGAATCGAGAGATTCGTTTTGTTAAATGGGATGAGTTGGAAGCAGAGCCGATCGATTGGGTCTTATTAAGCTTGCATTCTACTGCAGAATCTTTGAATCGGCTCATCGAGAGCGTTCGTTCCTCCGGTGCTAAGGCGATCGTCGTCGTGGAGTCTGATTCAGCATTGATGAAGGAGAGTGCGGAACTTGATGCGGATTTTGTTGTGCGGCTTGACGAAATGCCGGCGGGGCTGCCTCAAACGAAGCTGGATTGGCTAGTTGCCAGAAGACTGATTCAAGCGTTGTTTAATATTACTTTGGAACGGGAGCTGCAATTGGATGACGGCATGACAGTCGGAGAATGGAACGGCTATAAACGAAGCGAGTTCATGCTGGAAGGAAGAGAGGGCTTCATCGTGGCCCCGCATGATCACGCTCCGGGAAAGCCGTGGCTATGGCGTGCCGAGTTTTTCGACGCCTTCGCAACCGTTGATCGGGCGCTTCTCAGCCAAGGCTGGGCAATCGCCTATTACAGAATCAGCGATCTGTACGGTTGCCCTGGAGCGGTAGAGTTGATGGAGAAGTTTCATAGATTCGTTACTGAGACTTTCGGCGTGGCCAAGAAGTCCGTACTATTCGGCTTCAGTCGCGGAGGACTTTACGCGATGAATTATGCGATTGCCTATCCAGGACGCATCCGATCCGTTTATTTGGACGCCCCCGTGCTCGACATCAGCAGTTGGCCGGGCGCCAAAGGCAAGGGAGTCGGCGCAGATTGGGAATGGAAAACAGAATGGGAACAGTGCAAAGCCGTCTATGGCATGACGGATGAGGAAACCGCCTATGAAGGCGTATCGCCTCTTGATCGGCTCGAGCCGCTGGCCCAGGCTGGAATCCCAATTATTGTCGTTGCAGGGGATGCGGATATTCCTGTTCCGATGAGCGAAAATGCGTCGGTGCTTGAGAGGAGGTACAGCAAACTCGGCGGTGGGATCGAGATGATCGTCAAGCCGGGGGTTGGCCATCATCCTCATAGCTTGGAGGATCCAAAGCCGGTCGTCGATTTTATTTTGGCGCATTGACGCGGTATTCATAGTTAATTCGACAGAGCTGCAGCAGCTCGTATTTGATCCCGCGCTTTGGGAGTGTGATCGTAATGGGAGCTGCTCCTCGGCGGTTTAACGCTGCGCGGACATTCTTCGAATCGTTGATCGCGTTTACGATCAGTTCGCTTGGCCTGCTTTGCCCCTTAATCGGGGCATAGTGCGTCATAAGAAACGTATCAACAGCGTTGTCTTGCGATTCGTCGCCCAGGGGCAGCAGCTGGAATTCGCTCAACATGCCTTCCTTTACTTTGGCGATCATGACGAACGAATCTTCAAAGTAGAGGACGTCTTGGTCGATCGCGGCTTGTCTCTCCACGATCTGTTTGTCGGATGCATGCTCCAGGTTGCGAATGCTAAGAAGGAGACGCTGCGCCTTCTCGAATTGCATCAGCTCCGCATAGCGCTCCATTTGCGCATATAACGTTTCGATCAAGCTTTCCCCCTTGTTCATGAGCAGTTCCGAAGCCTGGCGCACATTGTCCAAGTAATCCGACTCTGATATGAGTCCTTCACATACGCCGCTGCACTTGCCGATATGGTATTGCAGACAGACGCGCTTCGGCATAGGGGCGCAAGTACGCAGTCCGTAATGCTCGGCTACGACCGTCAGAAGCGCATCGCGATATCGCGAGCTTTTGAACGGACCTAACTTCTCTCCAGCGGTTTCCTTAGATCGGCTGCTCGATTGATTTCGGTAGTAGACTTCCAGTCTAGGAAGCTTCTCCTGCGTAAACTGCAAGTAGGCGTAGCCGCTTTCTTCTTTCATCAGAGCACGGTTGTATGGGGGCTTATGGAGCTTGATCAAATTATTTTCCAATAGAAGGCTCTCTGCCTCGTTATTAACGAGCACAATCTCGATAGAGGCTATTTCTTCTACGAGCTGTTTAATGCGTTTATGCTCATGCTGTTTGGCGAAGTAAGAGCGCAGCCGATTCCGCAAGCTTTTGGACTTGCCTATATATAGGATGCGCCCATCGGCGCTCTTCATCATATAGCAGCCAGGACTTTCCGGGTAATCGCCTGGTTGGAACAAGAACGGCATAGGCCTCAATCTCCTTGTACGGGCTTGTCTATTTCTGGCATAATGGAATAACTGCAGCTGGCAACTTATATATCTAGTAAACAAGCAGCATTGTAATTATAGTATACTTTGCTAAGTTATCGCACTCACTAACCGATAGGGTAAGAAAGGCGGACAATGATTTATGTACGATTTCATTAAAGCGATTATTCTTGGTATCGTAGAAGGGTTGACGGAGTTTCTTCCGGTATCGTCTACGGGCCATATGATTCTTGTAGGAGACTTGCTCAATTTCGAAGGGGACGCGGCGGATACGTTCAAAATCGTCATTCAACTAGGCGCGGTAATGGCGGTGCTCGTCCTCTATTGGTCTAGGTATATGGGCATATTGAAGGACATGCTGGCCTTTAAATTCAAGACGCCGGGCAAGCTGAATGCTCTTCATCTCATCATCGCGATGATTCCTGCGCTTATCGTTTATTTGCTATTGAAGGACTTTATCAAGGATGTGTTGTTCGGACCGGGTCCGGTGCTGATCGGTCTTGTTATCGGCGGCATACTGATGATTGTTGCGAGCCGCGTCAAGCGGAAGGTAACATCGGAGAATACCGACGACATTACATACAAGCAGGCACTGGGGATCGGCCTGTTCCAATGCTTGGCGTTATGGCCGGGCTTCTCCCGATCGGGCTCCACGATTTCCGGCGGCTTGCTGCTCGGAACGAGTCAGAAGGCTGCGGCGGACTTTACGTTTATTATATCGGTGCCGGTTATGTTCGGGGCGACGATTCTGGATATGTACGATAGCCGCGAGCATCTGACCTCGGACGCGCTGCTCTTGTTCCTGATCGGCTTTATCGCGGCCTTCGTTGTCGCTATGATTGCGGTTGTGACATTCCTTAACTTAATCAAGCGGTTGAAGCTGGAATGGTTCGCATTGTACCGCTTCGTGCTTGCGGCAGTATTTTACTTTTTGGTGATGCGCTAGTCCATAGGAGCAACGCGTCTATCGTAGGAGGATTGCAGCTTGGGGACGGATATACACAATTGGGAACCTATAACTCTATCGGAAACGGAGCGTATTTTCTCCGTGCTCCCCGTGAAGTGGATGATAGCCGGCGGTTGGGCATTGGATCTGCATGCGGGCAAGCAGTCCAGGCCGCACGGCGATATCGATATCGTTCTTTTCCGAGAGGAGCATGTCGCCGCATTCGACCTGTTGTCGGCAGAATGCGAGCTTTACAAAGCGGAGAAAGGCAAGCTTAGCAGATGGCGGCAAGGCGAGTACCTAAGCGCGACAAAAGATATTTGGGCTCGCAGGATAGGCGGATCGTCTTGGGCGTTCCAAATGATGCTCGTCGATACAGAGCAGGGGGACTGGGTGTACCGAAGAGAAACGGCGATTCGCAGAGCTGCTGCTGAAATACTTGTCCGCACGAAGGAAGGCATACCGTACTTGAGGCCGGAAATACAGCTGCTGTACAAGGGAGGAAGCTCGGACATTAGGGAAAAGGATGAGCAGGATTTGCAGCGGATGCTCCCCCTGCTTTCCGAGGACGAGAAACAATGGCTTACCTCTGCGTTAATTGCCCAATTTCCCAGAGGGCATAGATGGGTCGACGCTATTCGTCAAACGTACAGCGTTTGTCGAACGGCAATCGATAACGTCGAAGGTACAAGGTGAAAGTAATAAGACAATATGTCGATGTGTGAGACTAGGGGATACGAGTTTCATAGGATCAGCAGCAGTTTCAAAAAGTCACTTAACTATGAACCTCAACTTTCCGCTTTGCAGTGGATGGCTTGAGGTTTTTGCGCATTAATGGGGATGTTTTAGACGCACAAACGCTTGTTGTACATAGCCTTCATCCGAATCCGACTGTGTTGACCACCTTTGCTTACTGATGTTACGTTTGCCTGTATTTCATACAATCTAATCGTCCCGATCGCTTGTGAAGTCACTTTTGAGTGGAAAACATACAGTCATAACCGGCATTTTAGCCCTCAGCAGCTTCTTTTCGTCTATTTGACTGTACAAAATCCAATCAAACTCTGAAATCTTCTCGTTCCTCGCTTTTTGATTGTATGAAATCCATTCAAAAAGCGAGCTCTATTAAGGCGAAGAGTCGAATCTTGTCGCATATACAGTTATGAAAAAGCTGGAAAATACTCATTTTTATTTTGGAAAAAGTCTGCTATTCTACCTAAGAACGGATCATGGGAAAGGAGCGACCACATTTGAAACCGGTCACGGTATACGACATAGCAAGGGAAGCGAACGTCTCGGTAGCGACGGTGTCGCGTGTGCTTAACAACACCGCTCCCGTGAAGAAATCGACGCGCGAGCGGATCGTCGAGCTCATTAACAAGTATCAGTTCCAACCAAACGCGCTGGCTAGAAGCTTATCGAAGAAGGAGACAGGCATGATCGGGGTCATATTGCCGGACATTACGAACCCGTTCTTTCCCGAGGTGCTGGCAGGTTTGGAGCAAGAGGCGAGAAGCAAGGGATATACTTTTTTTCTTTGCGATACCGCATCCACGAACGGCGATTCCAAGGAGCAGTATGAGCGTGAATCGCAATATTTAAATATTTTGCTGGAGAAGCAGGTGGATGGGATCGTCATGATAGGCGGCCGAATTAATCTAGCCAGGCCGACGAAGGAGCAGGTCAGCGAAGTAATCGAGGTTAGCAAACGCGTGCCGACGGTGTTGATTAACGGGAGCTTGCCCGGCCATTCGATGAACCGTGTATTTGCCGATGAACGTGAAGGCGCCGTGCTGGCGACCCAGCATCTGATTGATCTAGGGCACCGCGATATCGCCTTTGTAGGCGGTTATCGAGGCATGTCCAACACGCTGCAGCGTATTCAAGGCTACGTTCGCACAATGGAGCAGAATGGACTGACGTTTCGCAAGGAATGGCTGCTCGATGGGGGCTTCTCGGTCGAAAGCGGCAAGCGGTTCATGAATCAGCTGCTGCAGGAAGCGGAGCTTCCGACCGCTATATTCTGCGCGAACGATCTTGTTGCGATCGGCGTCATGAAGGCTGCTTACAAAGCAGGCATGTCCGTGCCTCAAGATCTGTCGCTAGTCGGGTTCGACGATATTCCGTATGCCGCGAACAGTATTCCCGAGCTGACAACGGTTTCTCTGAAATGCTACGATGTGGGCCGCAGCGCCGCAGACGTGCTGCACCAGCTGATTACGAAGACGAAAGCGAATAAGCATACGAGAGTAAGACCGGAGCTCATCATACGAGAGACGACCGCGGTTCCGAGATAAGCAAGGAGATAAGACGAATTACGGCTCTAAAAAAAACTTATTGACAACGCTTTCATCGTTGAATAGAATCAAGGTGTCTAAACTTTGGCAGTTGTCACACTCACAAATGAAACCCGTTACATTTCATTTTCGGTGCTTTCACACATACGACGATCCGCACACGATACACGTCAGGATACCGCAGAAAAAACATTTATTGTTTTTTTGAATTCTAGCCAGTCATTTAGAATTCTGCGCGAAACGATTGCTTAACGCCGCCACTGTAGAGGCGTTTGGCCGTTCACGCTCGGTCGATTGAGAGTGTATTTATTTTTGCCAAAAATGTAACGGGTTTCATGAAACGGGTTACATTTTTCGATTATTATTGCGGGCATTCGCGATTAAATACTAAATGCTGTAGGGGGTTAAGGCATGAGCATGGACATTCAGGCGAAGGCAGCCGTTCAATTCGAAGCAGAAGCGGTACGCATTCATGGCAAGCCGCAAGTGCTGCTAAGCGCGTCGTTATTCTACTTCCGCATTCCGAGGGCTTACTGGAAGGAGCGGATGGAGCAGCTTAAGGCGTTCGGTTACAACAGCATCGACGTCTACTTCCCTTGGAATTATCACGAGCTGGCGGAAGGTGTATGGGATTTCGGCGGCGAGCGTGATATAAGCGCTTTTCTGGCGGCTGCCGCGGAGGTTGGACTGTGGGTTGTAGCCAGACCTGGACCGTATATTTGCTCGGAATGGGATGGCGGCGCTCTGCCGGCGTACTTGTTCGCTAAGGACATGAAGCTGCGGGATAACGACGATACATTCCTGCGGAGCGTATCAAGCTGGTACGATCGCGTATTGCCGCTGTTGAGAGCTTACCAGGCGGGAGAAGGAGGTACGGTTATCGCGGTGCAGCTCGACAATGAGCTGGACTTCTACGATTGCTCCGATCCGGCTGGATACATGGCCGCGCTTCGCGATATGACATTGGCTCACGGCATTTCGGTACCTATCTTCGCCTGCGCCGGGCAAGGAGGACTGCCGCAAGCTTCCGGTCTTGCGGACGGAGTCGTTCCAACCTGCAACTTCTATCCGGACAATCGCGATCCGGAGTTTGAGTCCAAAGTATTGCATTATCGCGAGTTGTTGGCCGAGCGGAACTCCCCTCTGCTCGTAACGGAGACGAACAGAGCGCATTACTTGCTGCGCAGGTTGTTAGCCTGCGGCGCCAAGCTGCTTGGGCCTTATTTACAAGTATCGGGCACGGACTTCGGCTTCACGAACGCAACGAACAATTGGGGCATGCCGCTTGCGTTCATGACTTCGGATTACGACTTCGGCGGCATGATTTCGCCGGAAGGCCATATTCGGCAGGAAGCTTACGAGGGCAAGCTGCTCGGACGCTTGCTGGAAGCCTACGGCTCATCGCTTGCCGCAGCTTCGGTAGCAAGCGCGGAGGAAGCAGCGAATATGGCAGTTGCAGGGGAAACGAGCGGAGTCGCTGGACCGTACGCATTGACCTTGCAGGGCGGAGGGCAGCTGCTGTTCATAACGAATTTGGACGATCGCGACAAGGAGCTTGCATTCTCGGATGCACGGTTAGCAGGCAGACCGGCGACGTTCGTGCTAAAGGGCGGTCGATCATTGGCGCTCCCGGTGCAGCTGCCGCTAAACGGCTGGGGTATTCAAGGGAGGCTTGCTCAGTCGACAGCGGAGCTCTATATGGCGAAGCGGCTGGCAGGCGGCGCGGCGATTGCGTTCCACGCGGAAGGAAGAGGCCGCATCGAGCTTGAGCTTGGAGAAGGCTGGTTCGTGGAGAAGTCGCGTCATCTAGCAGCCGAGCAGCGAGATAGCATGCTGCAGTTAAGCTTCGAGGGAACGGAGGCTGCCGAGTGCAGCATTCGTCTGGCGGACGGAAGCGAGTTAACGCTTTATGTGCATAGCAGAGAGGATGCGCTTATTGCCGAGCCATTCGATGAGCTTGGAGCGATCGCCTTCGGCGAGATAATCCGTTACGAAAGTGCCGAGGAGCATCCGACCATCGCTTATGAGATAAGCGCAACTGATGAGGCTAAGCCGATCAACTCTCGAGAGCCTCTAGTCAGCAGAGCAATGGAAGCAAGCCGCTTGGAGACGTTAGGCGTATATAGAGGTTATTCCTGGTACGAAGCCTCTGTCGATGTATCTGACGGCAAGCCCGTGCAAGGTATTCTGCTTCGCGAAGCAAGCGATGTCATCTCGCTGTATGCGGACGGTGATTATGTCGGTACGGCAACGCCGGGCGGCGGCAGCCGCTACATGCCGCTGGACGAAGCGCGTCCGTTGCAGGCGGGCAGGCTCACCGCCCGAACCGAAATATGGGGTCATACGAACTTTGATGACCCGAGGCTTCCGGCATTAAGACTGAACGCGACGAAGGGAATGTCCGGCATGGCAGCGATAACGGCTGTGCGCGATCTAAGCCGGAATTGGAGCGTATATCGGGCAGACAGACGTGAGCTTCAGGAAGAGCTTATTGGTGACATCGATCGAAATCTATGGCCGATCGTCAGCTTCGGCGGCTGGTTGTCTCCCGATCATCCGGCATTCGAATATTATAGCCGGACCTTCCGGGCAGCGGGGGATGCCGATTCGTGGACGCTTCATTTTCAAGGCTTGCAGTCGCATGCGAAGGTGTATGTTGCGGGTACGGCTGCCGAGCTAGCAGTCAACCCATTCGATCCTTATGTCGACATTACCCCTTATGTAGAAGCAGGCAAGGAGACGCGCTTGAGCTTATTCATCGAGAGAGTGCTCGGATTGCCATCCGGCAATGTCATTTTATACGAGGGCAATGATGCGACCGATTGGTCCGTCAGCGGCGCGGAGGAGCAGCAACTGGCAGCGGCAGCAGACGGGGAGCGCGATCAAGCAACGCAAGTGGAGCTGCCGATCTGGCTTGAGCCGGGAGCAACAGCTTGGCTATATGGGAAAGTCGTCAATTCCAGCTCGGGAGCAGGCTGGCGCATGATGTTTACTGGCAGGGGGCTGAAGCTGACCGTTATGATGGAGGATCGCATCGTAGGCAGACTATGGCTGCCAAGCGGTGATGATCGGCCGGTGCTGACAGGGGGCAGCCCGAACTCGGCTTACTTGCCGGGTGCTTGGCTTCAAGGGGGTGAAGGCAGAGTCCGGATATGGCTGGAGGCTGTCGATCGCAGCAATAAGGGTACACTGGATTCCATCTCGTTCACGCCTGTTCAATGCTAGGCAACAAGGAGGGATTACGATGTCAACCGCTCTGAAAACATCCGTCCCGAGCAGCAAGCCCCTGCCTGCCGGCTCGGGACGGCTCAGGCGCTTTTGGAATAACAAGACGTTAATGCTTATGTGCTTGCCTGCTATCCTCTTCTTTATCATATTCGCCTACTTGCCGATGCCGGGCTTGTACCTTGCGTTCATCCAATACAATTACTCGGACGGCATATTCAAAAGTCCATTCGTCGGCTTCGACAACTTCCGCTTTCTCGTCATCAATGGCGACTTATGGCGGCTCACCTTCAACACGGTAGCCTACAATCTGGTCTTTATCGTGTTAGGCAACTTCCTGCAAATATTCGTCGCAATCCTGCTTAATGAGCTGCGCAAAAAATGGTTCAAAAAAGTATCGCAGACGCTCATGTTTCTTCCACACTTCATCTCGGCCGTGCTCATCGGCCTCATTGCCTACAACATCCTCAGCTACGA
Organism: Paenibacillus sp. YIM B09110; assembly: GCF_037167145.1. Lineage (NCBI taxonomy): Bacteria > Bacillati > Bacillota > Bacilli > Caryophanales > Paenibacillaceae > Paenibacillus > Paenibacillus sp. YIM B09110. The sequence goes on from NZ_JBANSP010000012.1 coordinate 184,501, forward strand.
CTACGGCCTGTTGAACGGGATACTCGAATCACTCGGCATGGATCCAGTCAAAACCTACTCCAATCCTACGATCTGGCCGTTCATTATCGTCCTCACCTTCTTATGGCAGGCTACCGGCTACGGCTCCATCATTTATTTTGCGGCTATCATGGGTCTCGACAATGAAATTATTGAAGCCTCGGAGATTGACGGGGCGAACGCGTTCCAGCGCATCCGCTACATTATTATTCCTTGGCTGAAGCCGACGTTTATCATTCTAATGCTCTTCTCGCTCGGCGGCGTGCTTAAAGGCAATTTCGGACTCTTTTACAACCTTGTCGGGGCGAACAATACGGCGCTGTATCCGACGACGGATATTATCGAGACCTACGTATTCCGGGCGCTTATGACCAACTTCAACTTCTCGCTCGGCAGCGCCGTGAGCCTCTATCAATCCGTCTTTGGTTTCATCGTTGTCATTACTGCGAACTGGCTTGTGAAGAAAGCGTCGCCCGAGAACTCCCTATTCTAACCCATTAGGAGGTGACTGTCATGGAACAATCGGAGGAGTCCAGAAGCATACGAACCGATATGAGCGGCATTATCGTCAGAGTGTTCGGCTATGCGTTCATATCCTTCTTCGCGCTTTGCTGCTTGCTGCCTTTCCTGCTCATACTCGGCACGTCATTCACCGCGGAGGGAGCCATTAAGAAGTTTGGCTTTAACTTCTGGCCGAGAGAATTCAGTACGTTCGCGTACAAAATCGTCTTCGAAAATCCCGATATGATGATCGGCTCGTATTTCGTTACACTTGGCATCACTTTGACCGGCACGGCAATCGGCTTGTTCCTTGTTGCGATGACCGGTTACGCGCTGCAGCGTCCCGACTTCGGCTACCGCAACGGGATATCGTTCTTCATCTACTTCACGACGCTGTTCTCCGGCGGGTTAGTTCCTTTCTACCTGCTAATGACGCAATATTTGACGCTCAAGGATAATTACTTGGCTGTGCTGCTTCCGGGGCTGCTTAGCCCGTTCCTCATTATTATGATGAAAAGCTTCGTACGCTCGATCCCGCATGCCATTACCGAATCCGCCAAAATCGACGGTGCAGGCGACTTCACGATTTTCCTGAAGCTGATTCTGCCAATGACGACGCCGGCGCTCGCCACGATCGGCTTGTTCATCGCCTTGGGGTACTGGAATGAATGGTACAACTCGATGCTGTTCCTATCGTCGGATTTGAAGTATCGTCCGCTTCAGCTGTTTCTGTACAACACGATTACTAGCGCTGATTTCATTCGAAATTCCGCTGCCGCTTCCAACGTAGAGCTGCGCGATGTGCCGCTGGAATCGATGAAGATGGCGACTGCCGTCGTCGCGACGGGGCCGGTTATTCTGTTCTACCCGTTCGTGCAGCGTTACTTCATTAAAGGGATTACGGTTGGCGCTGTAAAAGGGTAGTGCTTGGCGTTTGACGTTTGGCGTTTGATGTGCCGTAGGCCGAATGTCGCAAGCGGTCTATTCACATAGCGGGCTAAGGCCCAATCAATCAAACCAAAGGGGAGAATAGCAATGTCCAACTTGAAGAGAATTTCCGCGCTGCTGATTGCGATCATGATGATCTTCGTTGTAGCGGCCTGCTCAGGTAATAACGGAGGAAACAACGAACCGCCAGCCGAAACGAATAAGGGTGCAGCGACGAATGCCCCGGACAACGGCGGAGAAGAAACGAAAGGTCCGGATACGTCCAAGTTCGTCAAAATCAGCTACGTCGTACTCGGCAACAAACCGACCAATGGACAGTTTGAGGCGGTGCTGGCCGAAGTTAATAAGCTGATGAAAGGAAAAATCAACGCCGAGCTGGAGTGGAAATGGGTGGAGTGGGCCGACTGGACAACGAAATACAACCTGCTGCTCGCATCGGGCGAAGCAATCGACCTTATCACGATTGGTACGGACTGGCTCGATACTTGGGGCAACGCTCAGCGCGGCGCATTCATGAATCTTGACGATCTGCTGCCGACGTACGCGCCGCAGACGTGGAACTCTATTCCGGAAGAAGATTGGGCAGAGAGCAAATTTGGCGGAAAAATCGTACTCATTCCCGAAAACGAATACACGCAATGGGTTAACCACGGCTTCTACTACCGTGGAGACTGGGCGAAAGAAGCAGGCATTACGGAGCCGATCAAGGATTGGGAAACAATGGGCAAATATCTTCAATATATAAAAGACAACAAGCCGGATGTTATTCCTTGGGACGCAGCCGCGCAAACGAGCACGTTCGGCGGTTATGTCGCTTCATACTCCGATAACTTGGAGCTGCCGATCGCGACGGGTTACCTGCCGATTTACGCAACGAAATCGTATGACGAGAAATATACGGTGAACAGCCCCGTATTCGAGGATACGTTCCTGAACTACGCCAAGCTGATGAAGGAATGGGCGGACAAAGGCTACTGGCGTGAAGACGTGTTGAACAATAAGAACGACGCGCGCGCAGCACTCCGTGCCGGCTTGTCGGGCGTTGACCAGCATCATACGCAGACGTTCGGAGGACTTCGCGTCCAAATGGACAAAGACCAACCGGGCTCCGAGCTGCAAATGTTCCCGTTCCACCGTACGCGCGCCAACAACCTGATGGAGCTGTCTATCACGCACGGCGGCACATCGGTCGGCGCGCACAGCAAAAACCCGGAACGCGCGCTTATGGCGTACGATCTGATTCGCAACGACGAGCAAATCTATCACCTCATCAACTACGGTCTCGAAGGCGTTCAATATGAAGTAGTAGATGGCAAACGTCAACAGCCGGCAGGCTACGACGAAGCGAAGCACGCATTCTACGCCGACTTTTGGGGCGGCCGTGTCGACAAATTCGAAATTCCGAGCGCAACGACATGGGATCAATTGGAAGAAACGCTCTATGCGGAATACGACGGCTACAAAAAACCTTACCCTTACGGCCAATTCGTCTTCGACAAAACGCCGGTTGAGGCTGAGCTCACAGCGGTTACGCAAGTATCCGGCGAGATGGGGCCTGCCATTGGGTACGGTAAAGCAGGCGACCCTGTTAAAGCGGTTGAAGAATTCCGCAACAAGCTGAAAACAGCCGGTTACGACAAAGTGCTCGCCGAGCTGCAACGTCAAATGGATGCTTACAAGAAGCTGATCGAGGGCTAATCGAATAAGCTGAGTAACAAGGGGATCGCCCCGAAAGCCAATAGGCTTTTGGGGCGGTCCCCTTTTATTTTTGAAATAGGTATAGTTTCTATCTCTATCACTCCCACGCCAGCCTGATTTGACAGAATAGGTATACTTTTTAGCCTTATACAGTCACTCTTCGGTCTCCGCACCACGGCTTGCTCGTCGACCAGATAATTAGAGTCGATTTCAAAGGCTGTCGATTAACGGTGACTAACCAAAAATTGAGATCATATCTAAATGTCTAACCATTTAACGACAGCCTCTTTCATCAATCAAATTGGGATAAAAGCAGCCGAATTACAGTTTGACTGGAAATGAAACAGCCTAATGATGTGTGCGGGCGGATATGCGTCACAGAGGTCAAACGTCTAATCATTACGATGAAAATCCAATCACCGTTATATGGTTCAACTCTCCGAATGCACTTACAATTAAGAGCAGAAGGGGGGAACACAGACATCATGTTAGCACAACTATCCAAATACCGATGGCAATATGTAATGATTTTTCCTGCAGTGTTGCTCTTGTTTCTATTCAACTATATCCCGATGGCGGGGATTCAAATCGCATTCCGCGAATTTCAGATTGGCTCCTCTATTTGGGAAAGCCCGTGGGTCGGAATGGCGAACTTCGCGTTTCTGCAAGAACCGCAGTTCTGGGTTGTCGTCAAAAATACGCTGTTCATCTCCGTATTGAAATTCGTATTCGGATTTCCGGCTCCGATCATCCTTGCGTTAATGATCAACGAATTGGTGCATAATGGCTTCAAACGGTTCGTTCAGTCCGTCAGCTATTTGCCCCATTTCTTCTCATGGATCGTCGTAGCTTATATCCTGCAATCGTTTCTGACGCTGGATGGAGGCCTGGCCAACGATCTGATTGCGAAGATGGGCGGGCAACCGATCTTCTTCCTTGGCTCGGAGGAATGGTTCCGGCCGATGATCGTCTCTAGCGGCCTATGGAAAGAGGTAGGCTGGAATACGATACTGTACCTCGCGGCTATATCGGCCATCGATCCGCAGCTGTACGAAGCGGCCAAGGTCGAGGGAGCAGGGAAGTGGGCGCAGATCAAGCATGTCACCCTTCCGGGCATTATGCCGACCGTATCGATCGTGCTTATCTTAAGCATTCCGAGCCTGATCGCCGTAGGCATGGATCAGATCTATCCGCTTATGAATCCGGCGAACATGCAGGTAGCGGACGTTCTAGATACGTATGTGCTTCGAACCGGCCTACAGCAAGGGTATTTCGGAATGGCTACCGCAATCGGGCTGCTGTCTTCCGTCATAAGTCTTATTCTTGTCGTGCTCACGAATCAGCTATCCAGAAAATTGAACGGCGAGGGGTTATGGTAAGCGATGAAACGTACAACGGGTGAAAAACTATCGCAAGGCGTCGTTATCGCGCTCATGCTCCTGCTATGCTTATCCGTACTTTATCCGTTTGCTTATATGCTGGCGATTTCGCTGAACGAGGGAACGGATGCGGCGAAGGGCGGGGTGTACTTATGGCCCCGGGCGTTCACGCTGATCAACTATGAAATCGTGCTCGGCAACGAAGTCATCCAGCATGCCTATCTCATTACGATAGCGCGTACCGTGCTCGGAACGATAGCGGGCCTTCTGGTTACGCTGATGGTCGCATTTGGCTTGTCGTACCAACGGATTCCGTTCCGCAAATCGATATTGAGCTATATTTTGATCACGATGCTCTTCAGCGGCGGGCTCGTTCCGCTCTACATTCAATTGTACAATCTCGGGCTGATCAACAACTTCCTGGTCTACATCATACCGGCGATGTTCTCCGCTTGGAATATGTTCGTCATGCTGAAGTTCATCCAAGGCATTCCGGAGGCGCTCATCGAGTCCGCGGAGCTGGACGGAGCAGGGCCGTTCCGCATTTTGTTCCAGCTCATCGTGCCGTTATCCAAGCCGATGCTTGCGGCAATCGGATTGTTCACCGCCGTAGGGCATTGGAACGACTGGTTCGCCGGCGCGTTCTACGTGACCAAGCAGGATTTGATTCCGGTCCAAACGTTCTTGCAGCAGCTGTTGCAGGCGCAGGACATGTCGGCCATTTTGGGATCGAACTCCAATCAGGAGGCGCTCGCCAGAGGATCGCAGATGCAGAACGTGACGCTCATGTCGGTGAAGATGGCTACCGTAATGGTAAGCGCGATTCCGATTCTGTGCGTGTATCCGTTCCTTCAGAAATATTTCGTGAAGGGCGTATTGATCGGCTCCGTCAAGGGGTAACGGAAAGCTTGCAGAGGGTATAATGATTAACCATATACCGGATTTACCGAAAACGAATAAAGGGGAGAAAAAAGAACATGATGAAAGGCAAATGGGTGAAGAGAAACAGCCTGCTCGCAATGGCTGCCGTATTGTTGGTCTCGGTCGTCGCCGGCTGCTCCGGTTCGAACAATTCGAACAAGGAACAAAGCGGCACTAATGCGGAACAAGGCGGCGGAAGCGCGGCGGGATCGCAAAAATTCAATCTATGGCTGGGCTGGTCGGCTACGGTCAACAACGACAGTCTCGTGCAGAAATATTGGAAGGAAGAAGAGCCGGGCGTCGAAGTGGAGCTTGAGGCGACGCAAGGCGACGCGGTAACGGCGCTGAACCTGAAGCTGAACACGGGCGGCTTCGAGGATGCTGCGGTATTCGGTCGCAGCGAAATCGTGAAAGCGGCGATGATCCGCTCCAATAAAGTGTTATCGGTTGAGCAATATTTTGATATGCCCGATAAATATCCTAATCTTGCAGCGATTCCGAAAGAGTACCTGGAAGACATGAAAGACGCAGACGGACATATTTGGTCGATTCCGACCTGGTTCGATCAGAATCCGGACAATCCGTGGCCGGGCTGGGCTTCCCAATCGTGGCTCGTACGTACGGACGTGCTTGAGAAAGCCGGAATGACCGTAGAGGATTTGGCGACGATCGAAGGCGTAGAGGCGTTTCTGAAAAAAGCGGCCGAGCAAAAAGACGAATCGGGCAAACCGTTGCTTCCGCTTAGCTTCTTAATGGATCCTAACGATACGGCGACTTGGAATGATGAAAATGCGGTACTCAGCACGTTCGGCGTAACGACGGGCGGCGGCATTATCCCTGCTGAGAAGAAGGGCGACGACATCGTCCTCCTCTATGACGACCCGCAGTATAAAGCGGCTTACCAGTGGATGAACCAAATGTATCGTTCCAATCTCGTAGATCCCGAGGTCGTAACCGACAAAAAAGAACGCTACAAAGAGAAAAACAAAGCCGGTCGCGTAGCGATGAACGTAGGCAGCTTCTTCAATGTGGATGCTACGCTTTGGGAGCAACTAGACGGGCCGACAGAGCCGGGCTGGTTCTATCAAGTCGTTCCATTCCCTAAAGTAGAAGGCGTGGAGAAGCTGGGCGCGAACACGGTTATCAATCCGTACCCGGGTTACGATGTGTACGTTAGCAGCAAATCCAAAAACATCGAAGCGATACTGAAGTTCCTTGATTACACGCTTCAGCCGAAAGCGGAGCAGCAGCAAGTCATTAACGAAGGACCGGCAGGCAAGTTCTGGGGCTGGGTCGACCAGCCGCTAGGTCTGTGGAAATATATCGACGCCGAATACGAAAAAGCGCGCAATTCCGGCGAACCTGCACAGAAAGCGAAAGTAACGCCGGAGCTGTACATGATCTCTTCCTACAATAATGATTGGTATCCATGGTGGAACTACGGCCAAAGCGACAAAGCCGGCAGCAAAAAAACGGCGGAGTTCACGGCGGCGGTCGGCCAGATGGGCGCAGTTCGCAGCACGGACACGCATGATTTGGTGAAAGCGAAGGCAGGCGGCCTGATCGAGAAATATTTGCCCGAGCTGGAGAACATCCGGAAAGAATACCGGGCGAAATTCATTATGGCCACGAGCGACGAGCAGTTCGAGTCCACTTGGAACGCGTTCCGCGACGCGCTCGAGAAACGCGCTCACTGGACCGAGGTTAAGCAAGAATGGCAAGAGCAATATGAAGCGTTAAAGAACGCTTAAGTTAGCTAGTTAGCTATAAACGATGACGGAGCAGCCCCCTTTCGGGAGGTTGCTCCCTTTTCCGTTGTTGCGATTGCCATTACACTATGGAAAGGAGGGATACGATGTCATTACGCCGCAGCTTAGAGAGAATAGTGATCCAATACACGAGCAAGATGAACCTGCGAGGTAAAATATTGATTCTTTACGGAGCTATCATATTTATTCCTACCATATTTCTAGGAGTCGGCGCGGGCTATTTTGCGTTGGAAAGCTTTAGAGACAATTATTTGGTCACGATAAACGAAGCGATGCGCCAGACGGTTCAAAATATTGAATTTCGCAAGCAAAGCTACGACGTGCTCGCCACGCGGACGGCGACGGACGGCGAGCTGATCTCGCGCTTAAGCCGCGATTATTCCAATATGTTCGAGCAGCTCAATACCGTCGAGTACGTTGACCGCTCCTTCGTATTCACGAGCAAATATTTGCCGGGCATCGACGATTTCCGGATTTATCATACGAATCCGATGCTCGTGCAGGACGGTCGGCTGCTATGGAAGCCCGAAGAGCGTATTTTGCAGCCGGGCTTCAACGAAACGGAATGGTTCGCTAAGGCAAGCGTTGCTCCCAGCGCGCTTCTGTGGACCAACGTGAACAAAGACAAACTTGTCATTTCCCATAAAATAATGAGTCCTGCCGGAGATTTGCAGGGCATCATTTATTTGCTGCTGGACTATAAAACGGTATTCGGCGAGCTGTTCGACCGGCCGTTCAGCGGTTCGGGCGAGTTATCGATCATGGACGATTACGGTACGATCATCGTATCCTCCGATCCGGGAAAAATCGGATTGAAGCTTCATGACACGACGCTTAGCAACCACTGGGAGGAAGCTGGCTTGTCCGACGGAGTGACGGTCGACGGCAATCTGCTGATGGTAAGGCCGATCGGCTCGAATTGGCATGTGGCCGCGCTCATTCAGATGGATCAGCTGGAGCGTCAGTCCAAGACGATCCTTTATGGCATTATCGCGATTATTTTTGTTTTTCTGCTATGCTCCACCTTCTTAATTATGACGGTGCTGAAAAACGTCGTTTGGCGCATCCGCAAGCTGGGCACGCGGATGAACGATGTCAGCCAAGGCCAGTTCGATGTCAGTATCCGCAATACCGGCAAAGACGAGCTCGGCGAGCTGGAGATTTTGTTTAATTCGATGTCCGGCCGTTTAGGAATGCTTGTCGAAGACATTACCCAAGCGAAGCTCAAGGAACGCGAGCAATCGTTCAAAGCGCTGCAGGCGCAGATCAATCCGCATTTTATATACAATTCGTTAAGCCTGCTGAGATGGCGGGCGATGGATTTGCAGGACGATACGCAGCTGCGCACGATCGACGCACTGACTGCCTTTTACCGGCTGGCGCTGGACAATAAAATCAATGTGACGCAAATAAAAGGCGAGCTTGACCATGTGAGAGCTTATTTGGAAATCCAAGAGATGCGTTATCCGGGCAGGGTAACGATCGAATGGCATATCGATCAGGAACTGCTGGAGCTGTACACGATTAAGCTTCTGTTGCAGCCTATCGTGGAGAACTGTTATTTGCACGGCAACATTACGGGAAAGAAGGACGGGTTCATCCGCATATCGGCGCAGCTGGAGCAGGATAACGTCCGTTTCGAGGTATTCGATAACGGCAGAGGCATCCCGGGCGATATGCTGGAACAAATCCGGTTAGGGAAGCAGGCGGGGAACGGAAACGGCTTCGGCACGGCCAACATTCGAGAGCGGCTCCAGCTTTATTTTGAGAATAAGCATGAATTTACGATAGACAGCAAAGAGAACGAGTGGACGGCGGTAACGATTATTATACCTGCATGCGCCAATAGGCCGCAGATCAGGAAGGTGATGTGATGTTGTTAAAAGCGTTGATTGTCGATGACGAGCCTACCCATATTCAAGGACTGATACGTTATATCAAGTGGAATGATCTTGGCTTCGATATTCCCTTCACCGCAGAGTCCGGTCACGAAGCGCTCGAAATAATGCGGAATGCTCCTGTGGATGTGCTCATATCGGATGTTTCCATGCCTGTTATGACGGGGATCGAGCTTGTCGCGAAGGCCAAAGCCATTCATCCGCAGCTTCAAGTGCTAATGATCAGCGGCTATAACGAATTCGAATTCGTGCAGGAAGCGATGAACGTCGGGGCGCAAGCCTATGTCCTTAAGCCGATTAAGGTGGAGGAGGTCGAGAGCAAGCTGGGCGGGTTTCGGAAGACGTTGACGAAGCTGCTGCAAATCGAGGAACAGGCGCAAGAGCTGCAAGAGAAAGTGTCCGGCAGCCTGGACATCGTCAGAGAACGGTTCGTGGCGGATGTAATCGTGGAGGCAGGCATCGATCTTGACATGCTGCATTCATGGGGGCGGTTGCTGGAGCTTCCCGCATGCCAGCAAGAAATCGGGTTAATCGTCTTCGGCTATGATCAGTTCCACTCTTCGGGACAGGATGCGAGAGAGCGGGTCGTGATCGGCACCGGATTTTTGAAAGCGGTTCATGTCGGGCTGTCCGATTACCGGCATGTCTATGTTGCGAAGACCGGTACGGATGAGATTGTCGCGATGCATATTAATTTGACTCCCATCGAACGGGCAGCGATCGAGAAACAGCTTTTGTTCATCCAAAACGTCATGCAGGAGCAATACGGCTCAACGGTCACGATCGGCACGAGCAGAGTGTGCACGACATGGGAAGAGGTTCCGTCGCTGTACAAGGAAGTGAAATTCATGATGGCTAGATCCCGCTTGATGGAGGGCGGACAAATTTTGCATTATGACCGTTTGGACGAATCCGATTTTCAACAATTCAGGCTGCGTGAGGAGATGATCCCCGAAATTATCGGCCTTACGGAAACGGCTGCGGATGCGAGCAAGGTTGTCGAATACGTGAACAATGTGTTCGATATGCTGCTGTCTCAGCCCTCGATGATGTTTACGTATATGCAGGCATTCGGCATGGCGTTGCTCAGCGAGCTTGCCCGCAAGCAGAAGTGGAACAAAGAGCTGGGCGGGGAAATGAATTTGGAGATGTGGCAGAAGCTGATCGATTGCAGGAGCGAGGCGCAGATCCGGGAAGTCGTGCTTGATTACGTGCAGCGCTATATGGTGATAGAAACGAAGGGCGAAGCGAACCAAAGACATAACCTGATCGGCAAGGTGACGGAGTATTTGGAGGCGCATTTCCAAGATCATATTACGGTGAAGCAGCTCGCCGAGCTCCATCATTTGAATGCGAGCTACTTAAGCGTCCTGTTCAAAAAAGAGATGGGCAAGACGATATCCGATTTTTTGCAGGAAACGCGCATGAATAAAGCAAAGGAATTGCTTCGCGATCCAAACATAAAAATCTACGAAGTGTCCGAGCAGGTCGGATTTCAAACATCGGCGTATTTCGCTTATTTGTTCAAGAAGACGACGGGTTATACGCCGCAGGAATATAGGGATTACCATTAAGGCAATTTCAAGCCAAGGACGAGGACTGGAGGCATATTCATATGATAATAGAATCAATAGCGGGTACGTGGAGATTTTGCCTAGATGCGTCAAAGCAGGGCATCGAGCGTCAATATTTTAAAGAGAAGCTGCAGGAAAACATTCAGTTGCCCGGGACGACGGCGGAGAATAAGAAAGGCGAGTATAACACGGCTAGAGAAATTGCCCACCTTACAGAAGCCTACCCGTTAGTCGGGTATGCCTGGTATCAGCGCGAAATCGAGATTAAGGAAGAATGGGCGGGCAAGCCGATTCGGTTGTATATGGAACGAACGAGAGTCACGCAGGTGTGGATCGGGGAGCAATGGCTTGGTTCGCAGAACAGCGTCAGCGCGCCGCATGTGTACGAAATCGGAGCTATGAAGCCCGGAACGTATACGTTAACGGTGCTTGTCGATAATGGCGGTTTGCCGATAAAGGGCGGTCATATGACATCTCCCGATACGCAGACGAATTGGAACGGGCTGCTGGGCAGACTGGAGCTTCAGGCATTGGAATCGATTCGACTCGATAATATTCAAGCGTTCCCGGATGTAGGGAATAAGTGCGTTCGATTGACGTTCGACGTGTATAACGATACAGCGTTCACGGCTGACGCCTCTCTTACGATTGCGCTCGCGGGCATGATAGGCGAAGGGGCAACCTCAAGCTGCGATACACCTAAGAAAGAGACTACCCAACTTCAAGCGGAACCGGGCAAGCTGACGATGCAAGCAAGCTACGATCTTGGGAATGAGATTGCTCTGTGGAGTGAATTCACCCCGGTCCTATACCGCCTGCGCATCGGTCTTGAGGCGGCGGCAAGCGGGAGCGCTTACCGTGACGAGCGGTCTGTAACATTCGGCATGCGCCAATTCGGAACGGAAGGAACGCAGTTCACGAATAACGGCAGCAAAGTCTTTTTGCGCGGCAAGCATGATGCGCTTGCTTTCCCTCTGACGGGTTACGCGCCGATGACCGTCGAAGAATGGATGCGGGTGCTGTCTATCGCCAAGTCCTACGGTATTAATCATTACCGATTCCATACATGCTGCCCGCCGGAAGCGGGATTTATGGCTGCCGATAGGCTCGGCGTCTACTTCGAGCCGGAGCTCCCGTATTGGGGAGCGTTTCAAGAACCGGGGGATGAGGATTACGACGAAGCGAGAGCGGAGTATTTGCGGAGCGAAGGCTTGCGTATTCTAGATGCTTACGGCAATCATCCATCCTTTGCCCTATTCACGCTTGGCAACGAACTGCATGGAAGCCGCCCTGCGATGTCGGCGCTCCTGAAGGAATATCGGGAGCATGACAACAGACGCTTGTACGCCGAGGGAGCGAACAATTATTTCTGGGCGCCATCGTTCTCGGAAGAATCGGATTTCTGGGTGACGATGCGAACGGGGGTTGGCGGCTCGATCGTGCGGGCTTCGTTCTCTCACGCGGATCTGCCGCTTGGCCATGTGCAGGCCAGCTACCCTTCAACGGTCGTGGACTATAGAGACAATCTGCCGGACGCTCCGATTCCGATCGTCGGCCATGAGATTGGCCAATATCAATCGTTTCCGAATTTTGGCGAGATCGATAAATATACAGGCGTCTTGGAGGCGCGTAACTTTGAAGTATTCCGCGAACGGCTGCAGCAAGCCGGCATGTTGGGGCAAGCCGATGATTTCTTCAAAGCATCGGGGCAGCTTGCGGTGATATGCTATCGCGAAGAAATCGAAGCCGCTTTGCGCACGCCGGGCTTCGGCGGCTTCCAGCTGCTCGATCTGCAAGACTTTCCTGGCCAAGGAACGGCATTAGTCGGCGTACTAGATGCGTTCATGGAATCCAAAGGATTCATCGAGCCGGAGCTTTGGCGCGAATTCTGCGCGGATATCGTATTGCTAGCGAGATTCCCGCGATATACCTATACCGTAGGCGAACATTTCGAAGCGCAACTGGAAATGGCGAATTACGGCGGCATCGCGCTTGAGGACGTTCAGTTGGAGTGGTCGCTTAAGCAAGGCGAGCGGTTCATCGGGAATGGCGTGACTGCGGCGAAGGATGTCGGCCAAGGCGTATTGGAGTTTATGGGAACGATTCGAATAGATCTGTCTCACTCGGAGTTAGAGGCGCCGGGCAAGTTGGAGCTGGAGCTGAGATGGAAGGACAGCGAGGTCACGAATCATTATCCGATTTGGATCTATCCTGCGGACATTGATACGAATCCGGCTGATTCCGTTCATATCCGCAGGTCGCTTGACGCAGAGACATGCGATTTGCTTGCGGGCGGCGGACGGGTGCTGCTTATACCTGATCAGAAGCAGCTCACCTCCCACATTCAAGGATTTTTTGCATCGGACTTCTGGTGTTATCCGATGTTTCGCTCTATTTGCGAAGGGAATAATGCGGCGCCCGCACCGGGAACGCTCGGCCTGTTATGCGACGAGCAGCATCCTGCGTTCAAAGCGTTTCCGACCGAGTTCCATAGCAATTGGCAATGGTGGCCGATTGTCATGAACTCGCATTCGCTCATTCTGGACGAGTGGCCGGATACATTCCGTCCGGTCGTACAGGTCATTGACAATTTCGAGCGCAATCATAAGCTGGGCCTAATTGTCGAAGCTAAGGTAGGCAATGGAAGCTTGCTTGTATGCGCAAGCGATCTGATCGGGCAGCAAGATAAGCCGGAAGCGCGCCAACTGCTGCATAGCTTGCTGCAATATGCGGCTTCCGCGGACTTCAAGCCGTCCGAGGAGTTAAGCTTCGAACAGTTGCGCGCGGTCTTAGACCCGAATGCGGCGGTCGAAAGGCAGTCGCATCGAGGAGAAGCCGTCCTTAATCCTTCTTACCCGAACGAATAACAATAGCCGCCCTGTCTCCTAAGCACAGGGCGGCTTGTTTTAGTGGCGTTTGCTGTATGCGCGACCGCTTATTGCGCGGTGTAGCCGCCGTCGACGAGCAGCGTTGTGCCCGTAATGAAGGAAGCGTCATCGCTCGCTAAGAACAAGACGGCTTTGGCGACTTCTTCAGGTTTGCCTAGGCGTCCCATCGGATGCAGCGAGACCAGATGTTGATTGAGCGCTTCGTTCCGTCCTCCGATCAGCGGCGTGTCGATGTAGCCAGGACAGATGGCATTCACGCGAATGCCTTGCTGGGCGTAATCGATACCCATCGATTGCGTCAGCAGCTTGACGCCGCCTTTGGCTGCGGCGTATGCGTTCACGCCGCCTTTGCCCACGTGGCTATGGATCGATCCGCAGTTGACGATCGCACCGCCTGTTCCTTGTTCAAGCATCTGCTTCACGGCATGCTTGCCGCTATAGAACACGCCGGTTAAGTTAATATCGATCATGCGCTGCCAAGCTTCAGCAGTCAGCTCATGGACCGAACCGCCGGCTCCGATACCGGCGTTGGCGAACAGAATATCGAGCTTGCCATATTTGGCAACCGTTTGGGCAACCATATTGGCTACGTCGGCTTCCTTGGACACATCTGTCTTCACGAACAGCGTATCGAAGCCCGCTGCATTCATCTCATCGGATACGGTTTGTCCGCGATCGGAGTAATCAGCGATAACGACCTTTGCACCTTCTTGGGCGAATAGCTTCGACGTTACTTCTCCAATACCGCTGCCTCCGCCGGTTATTATAGCTACTTTATTTTGAAATCGCATATTGTCAGCTTCCCTTCTGCATGTCAAGTTTGGCTAGTTACTAGTATGTCTTGTCTTCCTTGCTTCTATTGTAGCACTTCTGTATATTAATGATTATTGAAATAAATTTAACATTCATTAAATATATCTTAACTAAGGGCGAGATGCTTATGCATATTGAGAAGCTGCAATATATCGTTGAAGTAGCGAAGACCGGATCGATCTCAGCTGCCGCGCAAAACCTGCATGTGACGTTGTCAGCCATTAGCCAGTCGATTACAAGTCTCGAAACGGAGTGGGGCGTTGCGTTATTTGTTCGCTCCCGCACAGGAGCTTCTCCTACCGCTGAGGGAAAGCTAATTATTAAGAAAGCGTTCGAGCTTCTTAGCAAATACGAGGAACTGAAGGAGCTTGCGATGAGCAACTCCAATACAATGAAAGGCGAGCTGCGCATCTCGACGATTCCAAGTCCGATGACGCTGCTCGTGAACAGCGTCATCGGGTTCAAGAAGGATTTTCCGAATATAAGCATGGAAATCATCGAGAAGGGCTCGCAAGTGATTATCGACGACATTATCCATAACCGAAGCGACCTCGGTTTTATTATCCTGTATGAAGATCGACTGATCGATAACACGGGGCTATCGTTCGAGCCGTTAATGGAGGTTAGGATGGTTGCCGCCGGCAGCAGGAAGACCTCGCTTGGTATCAGAGATTCGATTAGTCCGGATGAGTTGAGGCAAGAAACGATTGTGCTGTATAACGATGATTACGTTAACTGGTTTATGAATGATTTCCAGCAGCGGTACGGGCCGGTCGATATATTGTTCACGACGAACAATCGCGATTCGATCAGGAAGTCGCTTATGGATCATCTCGCGATTACTGTCGGAGTCAGCTACTCCTTCGAGGAGGATAGCGGATTGGCGAACCGCGAATACGTGGTCGTTGACATAGACGTACCGCAGCAGAAGCCGGTTTATTTGGGCTGGATTCAGTCGCAACAGAAGCAAATGTCGGCCGTGTCGAAGAGTTTCATTAACCGGTTGAAGCACGAGCTTTCGATTATGATGAAATAACTTTATAATAAGATTAGCAATTATTATTCATTAAGGGGTGGACGAGAACGTGACAGTGAAAACGATTAATTGGGGTATCGCAGGTCCAGGCGGAATTTCTTCAAAATTCGCTACTGACTTGGCTCATGCTGAAGGCGCCAAACTAGTAGCCGTTGGGGGAAGAAACCTAGAGAAGGCGGAAAGCTTCGCTAGTAAATTCAATATTCCTCGCGCCTACGGCAGCTTGGAAGAGCTTGCCGCTGACGAGGAAGTTGATATTGTTTACATCGGAACGCTGCATCCTGCCCATAAAGAGAACGCTCTCATGCTGCTGCGTGCAGGCAAAGCTGTTTTGTGCGAGAAGCCGTTCACGATGAATGCGGCGGAAGCGGAGGAAATGATTCAATTGGCGCGCCAAAGCGGCGTATTCTTGATGGAAGCGATGTGGTCGCGTTACTTGCCGCCGATTCGCAAAGTGAGAGAATGGCTGGCAGAGGGTCACATTGGCGAAGTCCGCATGGTTAAGGCCGACTTCGGCTTCAACATCGGTTGGGCGCCGGAAAGCCGTCTGCTTGATCCGAAGCTTGGCGGCGGAGCGCTTCTGGATGCGGGCATCTACCCGGTATCCTTCGCTTCGATGGTCTTCGGCGAGCAGCCGACGAACATTATGAGCAGCGCTCGAATCGGACAAACCGGCGTGGATGAGCA
Organism: Paenibacillus sp. YIM B09110; assembly: GCF_037167145.1. NCBI lineage: Bacteria > Bacillati > Bacillota > Bacilli > Caryophanales > Paenibacillaceae > Paenibacillus > Paenibacillus sp. YIM B09110. The sequence goes on from NZ_JBANSP010000012.1 coordinate 200,631, forward strand.
GTTCTCCCTCTTGTTCGAATACGAGGGCGGCAAGACGGCGGCGCTTAACGGCGCGGTTCAGCTCGGTATGGTGAGCGACGCTTATATATACGGCACGAAAGGTTACATTCATGCGCCGAACTTCTTGTTCAGCAGGTCGGCTACGCTGCATGTATCCGGCGCGGAGCCGGTTCGATTCGAGGACAGCCGTGAACAGAGCGGCTACAACTTCGAGGCGGAGGAAGCTATGAATTGCCTGCGCGAAGGCAAGCTGGAAAGCGCAACGATGCCGCTGGACGAGACGCTTGCGATTATGCAAACATTGGATACGATACGATCGCAATGGGGCTTGCGTTACCCGGCGGACGAACAAGCCTAACAGGCACAGGTAGTTATAATGACGATAATCGAGCTGCCTGGCATTTGGCCGGGCGGCTTGATTGTTTTTTTATAACGAGGAAGGAGGAGCTAGGGTTGAAGGCAAGTGAGAAAGAAAAAGCGGCAGTCGTTGCGGTAACGGGTGTGCCTGCCGAGATGCTGGAGCAGTCCGAAGGCTATGATGGAAGCATCGTATTCATATCCGGGCTAACGGGCAAAAGATACTCCGTAGCATCAGTAAGCGAGGTTGCGGCTTGGACGGACGAAGAGAAGCAGGATATGCAAATGTTCGGCGAGCATGAAGGATTATGCGTCTATGAGCTTAAGGCGTGGTGGGGCAGTTTACTCTAATAATCGACAATCCCTCTGCGGCGGGGTTGCATTCCCCTGCGGATAACCTATAAAATATGAGTAATCACGTACAAGCATCATTCACGTACTTAATTTATGAGCGAAAGAGAGCGGGAACAGTATGGGACGTAAGTGGAATAATATTAAAGAAAAGAAAGCTTCTAAGGACGGGCAAACAAGCCGTATCTACGCTAGGTTCGGACGCGAGATTTATGTAGCGGCGAAATCCGGCGAGCCAGATCCGGAATCGAACCGCGCGCTGAAGGTTGTGCTTGAGCGTGCAAAGACGTACAACGTGCCGAAAGCGATCATTGACCGTGCGGTTGAGAAAGCAAAAGGCGGAGCGGAAGAGAACTACGACGAGCTTCGTTATGAAGGCTTCGGGCCTAACGGCGCGATGGTTATCGTCGATGCGCTTACGAATAACGTGAACCGTACCGCGTCCGAGGTGCGCGCTGCTTTTACGAAGAACGGCGGCAGTCTTGGCGTAAGCGGCTCCGTTGCCTATATGTTCGATGCAACAGCGGTTATCGGTCTTAGCGGCAAAAGCGCCGACGAAGTATTTGAGATTTTGGTGGAAGCGGAAGTGGACGTTCGCGACGTTATGGAGGAAGAAGACACGGTTATCGTCTACGCCGATCCCGAGCAATTCCATGCCGTACAGGAAGCGCTTAAGAACGTCGGCGTAACCGAATTCTCGATTGCCGAGCTGACGATGCTAGCTCAGAACGATCTGACGCTGCCTGCGGACGCGCAAGCGCAGTTCGAGAAAATGCTCGATGTCATCGAGAATCTCGAAGACGTGCAGCAAGTGTACCACAACGTCGAGCTGGAAGAGTAGAACATAGAAGCTAGAAGAAGAGACGGGGCTGCGGCCCAATGTCATTAAGATAACCTCTAAGACAAGATCAGGAATATGAATGTAATCCGAAACGGCATGGGGAACCTCCTTTGCCGTTTGTTTTTTTGTA